>CAYSPK010000027.1:0-7093 GCA_964432905.1 uncultured Candidatus Saccharibacteria bacterium
TTACAAAAAATCCAGTGGGCGCTCATGCAGGCGCCCGACCACGCGCACATACTCTCGCCAACTCTGGGCGCGCAGAGCAACACGCTAACTGCACTTACAGCCGATGGCTCGCGCGTCGACCTATGTGTTGCAGGCCACGCACTGCGCATACGCGAGGGTAGCGACGTGTCACTCCCCTGCAGCGATACTTCATACACACCACTCACTCATGACAACAGTGCGGTGTCTCATTTCACGGCGCAGTTCGACACCTCGGGCGCACTTACTGTCTCGGCAACTCTCAACAACACCGATCATGCAACACATGTCTATGTCCCCTAACCCACAGCGCGGATTTATAGCACTCACCTCAGCGATACTCATCGCTGCAGTATTGCTCATCGTGTGCATACAGCTCAGTGCACAAAGTTTTTATACGCGCTCCAACCTGCTCACCTACTCATTTCAATTAGAAAGTATGCGACTTGCGCAGCAGTGCACCGACTACATACGGCAGCAACTTTCTGATGATGCACTCTACATGGGTGGTGAGGTGGTGCTTGGTGGCGCATGTACTATTTCGACAAGCGCCGGTGGTGACCCGCGCACCTTCACGCTCACCACAGTGCATCACCATGCATACACCACATGGCGAGTGACTATTTCGCTCGCCACACTTGACGTCAACGAGCGAATTGACGTCCCATAAATTTTCACTTGCGTGGTGCGAGGCCAGTGGTAGGCTTGGGGCGGATTTATACAATAAGTTTTACTATATGCATCATCTCAAGAAGGTGCTTTCGACTCGTGCTGGTGTGCGGGCTGGTTTTACACTTATTGAAATTCTCATCGTCATCGGGATCATCGCTATTTTGGCGGCGGTGGTCATCGTAGCGCTCAACCCAGCGCGGCAGTTTGCCCAAGCGCGCAATTCGCAGCGCCAGAGCAATGTGACGACTATTCTTAACGCCATCGGCCAAAACATGGTCGACAACAAGGGCACCTTTACCTGCGGCTCGGTAACAGTACCTTCAACGGCGACCAACATCGGCACCGGCTCGGGGCTCGTCGACCTCTCGTGCCTCACGCCGACGTATATCCCAAGTGCTATCCCAGCCGACCCGGCGGGTGGCACGGCCGCAGATACCAAGTACACCATCTTGGTGGACAGCAACGGCCGCTACACAGTGTGTGCGCCACTCGCTGACGAGGCGGCTCTCGGCCACCCCGGCGCCTACTGCGCAGTGCGGTAAATGTAGATTTATAAAAAGTTCAAGGGCGACCTGCGTGTTTGCAGGTCGCCCTTTGACATGTGGCGAGATTTCGTGCTTCTACAGTTTACAGGCTCATCCGCTCAAAGACCGGCCAGCCGATTACGCTCCAAAGTGTGACCAGCTTGGCACTTAGTTGTTCTATACCAGAAAACTTTATGTGAGCCATCGCTCAGTCGTACAGTAGAAGACACAGCCGTGTTGTGCGGCTGCCCGCACCCACAGGCACACCAATCCTTGTTTTCCTTTACTTGTCCAAGTAGCGCGTGCCTCTCCGGGGCTATCTTGTCAGACTGCCTACACAAGCCACAATCCCAGCTGACGTTCCCGTGCTCGCAGTAAATTTGGCTTTGGCTCGGCATAGCCACCTCCTACCCTGTTGGGCCGATCATCTACATATACAGAGTTTTCGCAACCTGTGGTGTAACACCGTGGCTGGTGAGACAAGTTACAACTTGCTCTGAACCAGCTCAACCCACGGTCGCGAAGGTCTCTTCCGCCTCCATCAACGTAACCCTAGCCATGTAGAATGCTTCTGCCTCACCGGAATCGGGATTGTTTCTTCTCCAACAAAAGGCTATTTGCCTTCGGGCAAAAAAGCGCAGCCCAGCGCCACTAAGAGAAATCATCATAGGAACTCCTCCTTTCCGTAACGTGCAACCGTGTACCAACAAACAAATTAGGACAGTTTGTAAAAATAGTCAATATTCTTATTTTGGCAAGCCTGTTCTACAACACCGAGTTGGCGAGGAGACCAATGGCGAGAATACCGCTGGCATTAAATATAAATGAAAGAGGCAGGAAAGTACGGTCCCGCATCCTATACGCACCAAGTATGGCGAGCCCGAGCTCATCGGGCAGCGGCGAGGCGATGATGAGCGCGCCCACGAGCGGCACCAACCAGCGCGAGAGTCGCGTTTTAAAAATCTTCGGGAAGCGCACAAACTTTGAGTGCGAAAGAAGATATTTCACATCCCCCGCCACCCTGTCGCGTACAAAACGAAAAATAATATAGTCGCCCACGACCGCCCCGAGCCCACCCAAGAGTGCGACCGCGATGACCGAAGTGTTTTGTGAAAGCTCAGCCAAAACAGCTATAGCGGGCACCGTAGTGAAAACCGATGTGAAAAGCATGCCCGCGAAAAAGCTGCCGACGTAGCCGAGGTCCTTCACCGAGGCGGCAAGCACATGCACAATATTGCTTTGTACGATATACACCGCCACAGCGATGCTGCAGACGACAAAAAAAGTATCGATAATAACTTGCTTACGCTTTTTCCTCATCTTACTTTACAGAGTATAACAAAGAAAAAACCTGCCGCCGATATTTTGTCTCGACAGATTATCTTGTAGAGCTTGTATTGTACGGCGAACACTAGTTAGCGAGGGCAACCTCCGGCGCTGGGCGCAGGACAATAAAACGCTTCTTCCACGCCTTGAGAAAGTCGGCTGCAGGGATGGACTCCTCCCCCGCCTGAGCAGCCGGGTCGTTGTAGTACACGACACCATCAGCAACCCCCGTTATCACCACAAGGTGAGGCACCGAGCTCTTTGGATCAAATTTGTAGTGCACAGACGCTATCACCGGCCCATCGCGCAAAGACTCTTTAAGCTCGCCAAAAGCAGCCTGGGCATTCTCTTTGGCTAAATCAAAACTACTACCATTGAGCCCGTATTTTTTAGCGACAGCTATGAGGCCGCTGTATGTCCAGCCGGCGCTCGGCAGATAAGCACCCGACGAGGTCGCTTGTGCCAAGAGTCTATCTACCAACACGGGCGGCTTGTAGTAGTCGATGATCATAGCGAGGCTCGTCACGCCGCAACCAACCTTTTGCCACTTAGGGTAGGTGATATCTCTCAGTTGCGAGTAAAACGGCACATCCGGAATACTTGCGCTAACGACGAGAGCGGAGGGAGCGGCCAGTAGTGGGGCGGGCGGGGGCACAGACAACATTACCAACACATTCTTCCATATCTACGCCCTCTCGTAACTTCACACCACCGGCATCTCGTGGCTTAATAGAAACCCAAAATTGCTAGGTTTTGGTGTAATAAAAAATAAAAAAGAAAAGAAGGGATTGGCCAGATCCCTCCTAGTCTCACAAAAAGTTCGTCTCTTTTTAGCGATGCGGTCCGCCAGGAGGTGGTCGTCCACCGCCCGGATGCGGACCCCTCATCACCACTCCTGGCCCACCGCCCGGATGCGGACCCCCCATTGGCCCACCAGGAGGCCGCCTCATATCCGCCATCATTGGCCCGCCTCGCGGACCACCAAATGGCGATGGCATCCCGACTCCCGTACCGTATACTTCTTGGTAGCGCCCCTCGTAAATCGCCAATGCCTCGGACAAACCCACTTCCGGGGGCATGTTGATGGTGATTTGCCAAGGCTCGTTCGAGCCATATGGCCGCTGCACGACCATGTAATGACCGTCGACACGCTGGAGTTGCCGCTCCATCAGCTGGATGGTGCACCCAGGGAGCCAAGCCAAGACGACAAGCACGAGCAATGCACGTAGTATCAAAGTAGCCTCCCTCGCTCAAGAGCCCTGTCACACCGACGGCTCAACTGCCGCAACAATAACCCATGTTACCCATGGTGTCAAAAGGTCCAAAAGCTCGTGTGAATTATTTTATTAAAAAGAAAACCCTCACATCATCGCTGCGTGAGGGCCCCGTTAGAGGCTATTCGGGTGAGCCTTTATTGTGTGGCCGACGTGTGTCAGTTTGCAGGAATACTCCCGCAACCGTTGCCGGGGTTGGCGCAGGTCATTAAGCCCTGCCAGGCTGACGGCGGCACGATGCCGAAGGTGCGCTCATAGGTTGAGAGTGTCGCTTCCGCATCGGCAACACCACCCGTATCGCCGATGCACGGGTCGTGGTGGAGGTAGTAACCGAAATAGGCCTCGCAGTCGCGCATGTAGTTGATGCTGTCGAGCATGTGCGCATGCCAGACCTTGTCGACGTCAGGCGGAGCCGAGATCTTCTGCTCCGGGTACATCTTGCAGAGCTGGAGAAAGCAGAGATATTCGTCCGCGGCGGAGCTTAATCGCACGGAGCTCCACTCTGGATTGTCGCGACGCACGAGCGCAATGGGCCGTGAGAGATCGATTGTCGGCGCGGTTGCCAAAGAACGCGTTAGCATGTCCCACCTACCTTTCGAATGGGAGATATGGCCAACATTGACCACGGGATTGATGTTAGTGTTGACTTGATATATTGTCAATCTGTATGGATAATCAAGCGCTCAAAAAATTTTATGATGAGCTATACACAAAAAATCCGGAAGTTTTCGGGACATCTAGCTTAAACTTTTTGGAAAGAATATTCGCGCACATTAGCGCAGAGGGCACGTATGCACTTGATGTGGGTAGTGGGGCAGGTGTGACGTCGGAATTTCTTGCCAAGTTGGGGTTCCATGTTGATGCGGTAGATATATCTGAGCTGGCAAGAAAAAATCACCTCTCAAACAAAATCACTTGGCATACGAGCTCAATACAGAATTTCGATATTCGACGCGAGTACTCTTTTGCCTACTTTGCACTCGTAGTGCACCATCTTGAAGTCAATGTATTCGAAGAAATAGTGCACAAACTAAAAAGACACGCCCCGGGGGGGAGTACCCATGCATATCGGCTCTTTACAACAAAGAGTGATTTTTATAGGGAGGGTACAAAAACATTTTTCGACGACGGGAGTAATCTTAATTCGCTGTACGAGGACTGGAAGATAATATACGACGAAAGACATGATTCTCGTGCGTCAACGACTGATGCAGTAAATGAAGTTAGGGAGGTTGCTTATTCTTCTGCGTGAATCGTGCGATGAGACTATTCCTTTACAAGCCCCTCCTTGGACGTATTCAGAACGATTAATTGGAAAAGTGAGTAAAGAAATACAGATGTTTGGGTTTGTGTAAAAAGAAAAGCCGGCACCACGAGGATGCCGACCGCCTTATGCCCAATTTCCCATCGACACTCAGAAGGTTCTTGCTTGAAGGCTCCTTCTGAGCACATTGAGTTCGTCCTCAAGCGCCACAATACGTCGCCAGAGCTGTTCCCCCACCCATGGGTAAATCCTCGCAAGTGCGGCGAGTGAATGACCCGCGCCGCTCCCACCATCAGGGGCATCATACATAGTGGACTTTTCGGCCCAGCCACCCTCCGGCGTTCGCTCAAGCTCAAGGCTAAGATTGGGCAGCCGAATGACCCTGTCGGGCGGGTCGATACCGAGTCCGCCCTCGAAAGACACTTCTCCATTGATGATTACTAGCATCGCTCCTCTCCCTACTGAAGTGCTCGGCGACGATGGTCTTCCTGGAGTTCTCTTGAAAACTCTTCAGACCCCATCCACTCTGTCCACTCCCCATCCTCTGGATCAAAATCTTCCAGCTCTCTTGTCCGGACGAGGAAGGAGACTTCTGTCATGCCAGAAGCTATATACAGATTAGCAGTGAAGACCTGGCCTGCGATCGTGCCGATGGAGGCACTCTTGCCTTCCGTCTCCACCACACCTTCGCAGTAGTTATTTTCCACTTCCATAAGACTACGATTCTGCGCGACCATTTGGCGAGCAGTGAGCAAGAGAAGGTTTCGAACATCACTGTTAAAAACCCCTACCGGTGTTCATGATGCAATGGATCATTTGCGGTGCCCCTTTAGAACTTTACTCGTCAGAAAGTAAATCGTTTTAATTGAGCTGTCAATCTCTATTCTCCTCTTGGACATATTCAGCCTGCCCGGCCGGGGAACGGTTGATTGGTTGAAAGTAAGTAAAGAAATTGAGTGGTTGGGGTTAGTATAAAAAGAAAGCCCCGCACAAACGGAGCACGATGTTCTCGTTTGTGCGGGATTACTCTTGTTCAGATGGGTCGATGTGTTATCGGCGTTTCTTTGTGGGCCGGCTTACGGCGGACGTGCCGAGCCCCATATTCTTGGCAATGGCCGAACGCTTCTTGGTGTAGTTCGGCGCGGTCATGGGATAGTCTGCCGCGAGACCCCACTTGGCACGATACTGCTCGGGCGTCAGGTTGAAGGCGCTCATCAGGTGCCGTTTGAGCATCTTCAGCCGCCTGCCGTCCTCGAGGCAAACGATGTAGTCCGGAAACACGGACTTCTTGATCGGGACTGCCGGCGCCGGCTTCATGGCAGGCGCCGAGACAGGTTCTGCGCCTAACCCAAAGATCGTTTGGCCGACGGTCCTGATGACGCTGGGGAGATCCCCGACGTCATGGTTTGCCGCATACGCAGCGACGATAGCGGCGGTGTGCCGTACCGCAAGACCGACTGATTCACTCATGCACTTTTCCCTTTCGGAAAATGACAGGATTGAGAGTCATTTCTCATCCGAAAGTTTTTTATCACACATTAAAATGTTTGTCAATAAATTTAAAGAACGACATTAAATATTAAACGAGTAAGGTTTCTTTGCTCCGGCGGTCCTCCTTCGCCAAGGCTACGGATGGACGCACACACCTGCGCACTTCGCTGCGCTCGTGCTCCGGCGGTAGGACTCGAATCTACCAAGGGCGAAAATTGCTCAGTTCCAAAAAATCTAATGTGTGCAACAAAAAACCTTATACACTAACGTAAAATAGAAAAAGGCAACTTACTCAATCGTACTTAATCTTAATCAATTTTAATCAGCTTTTATCACTTTTTGGGCAACCCGTGGGCAACCGAAAATTACTAACCCAAAGGAACAGTACAGGTTTAAAAGTGATAAAGCAGAAACAAGCAACCCCTCCGATAGTCTGGAGGGGTTTGTGCTATCCGCACTATTCTTCATAGTAATGTCGTGTACTGTTTTCTGCACAACAACACCCCACGAAAGAAGCGCGGTTC
>CAYSPK010000028.1:0-7014 GCA_964432905.1 uncultured Candidatus Saccharibacteria bacterium
GAAGAGGCGCGCTTGCGACTTGAAAAGTTTGATTCTCCATGGACCGCACAACGCCTACAGGCGTTTATGCATGCGTACATGAAAGACAGGCCAATATATGTCGTGTCTAATCGTGAACCGTATGTGCACCATGCTACTAAAAAAGGCATCACCTACTCTGTTCCGGCGCACGGGATGGTGACCGCTATTGATGCGCTCATGCAGGCGTGTGGCGGCGTGTGGATCGCGCACGGAAGCGGGGATGCAGATCGTGCTACCGCAGATGCAGAGGGTAAGCTGCGTGTACCACCAGAAGATCCACGCTACACACTAAAGCGTGTGTGGCTTTCTGACGAGGAAGTCAAAGGACATTACGTTGGGTTCTCTAATGAAACACTTTTTCCACTGTGCCTCATGACGCACACACGGCCCGTGTTTAGACCTGAGGACTGGGAGACCTATCGACGCGTGAATGCTAAATTCGCAGAAGCGGTGTTGGAAGAAATCCGCTGGGTGGAGCACCCTGTAGTGCTCATCCAAGACCTGCATTTCGCGCTTGTGCCACACATGATTAAACGCGCTCGACCAAACGCACAGGTTGCACTCTTTTGGCACCACCCCTGGCCATCTGCTGAGCAGTTTAGTATCTGTCCGTGGCGCAAAGAGATATTAGCAGGGATGCTCGGAGCAGATCTTATCGGTTTTCATATACAACAGCATTGCAACAATTTTATCGAAACTGTAGGAAAGGAGCTGGAAGCGCGCATAGATGTCGAAAGGTTTGCTGTCACAAGTGGCGGGCATACGACTTTGGTGCGTCCATTCCCGATTTCTATTCCATTCACAAACACCACCAAAGAGCCCAAAGAACCTGAAGACACGGAGGCGTTCGCGCGTCTGGGTGTTACCACGAAACAGGTTGCGCTTGGCGTGGACCGACTTGATTATACGAAAGGTATTGTCGAGCGTTTGCGCGGTATCGAATATTTTTTCGAGCACAATCCTGCCTACCGCAAACAGCTAACTTTTGTGCAAATAGCCGCGCCGAGTAGAGAGGCTGTCGCAAAATACCGCGACTACGGCGTTGAAGTATCTCGAGAAGTTGAGCGCATCAATCAAAAACTCCAAACAGGCACCTGGAAGCCCATTGTGTTTGTAAAACGTCACCTGTCTCACCAAGAGCTTCGGCCACTGTATCGGGCGGCGCAGGTATGTCTGGTGACGTCACTCCATGACGGGATGAATCTCGTTGCAAAAGAGTATGTTGCTGAACACGACTCTTCAGGGGTCCTCATTTTGAGCGCGTTTACTGGCGCGGCACGCGAATTGACCTCAGCTATAATAATAAATCCCTACAGTCCTGAAGAAATAGCCGGAGCTCTTGTGCAGGCGCTCACCATGTCACCTTCTGAACAATATCGGCGGATCAAAACACTGCGCGCGATCATTAGTAACTATAACGTGTATCGTTGGGCTATGGAGTTTATCAAAACACTCGCCCAAGCAACCACGTAACATATGAAAGTACTCACAAACGTGCAAGACAGACCCTTGGCGGGTATAAATCGTGTGTGCACGTCGCTCGTCGCGTATCTGCAGGCTTCGCACACATCCGCCACTCTTGTCCCAGTTGCAGTGAGTAGTGTGGGGGATACGGGTGCTGGTTGGGTGCCTGGGCAAGTGTGCGGCGCGCGTGGGTGGCGCGCGGTCGTATCAGAATCGCACCAGACTCTCGACGGGTGCACGACACTCACTGAAGCGTTTAAACGGTATGGGCCACTAATACGCGCGTATCAAGAGATCCTTGTAAAAGAGCAACCAGACCTTGTGCTAGTGAGTGGCACCTATTATCGTTCTTGGTGCATATTGCAAGCCGCGCGCTCTCTCAATATCCCATACCTAGTGCACTATCATGGCGCCGTGACCAAAGAGAGTGGAAAGGACGATGCCGCCCAATCCATAGCGCTTCTCATGGAACGCGACTTCGCAACAGAGAGTGCTACACAGTTCATTTTTCCTTCTCGAGTCGCGCAGGAACACGCCCGCTCGGTATTTGGGCGTGATATTGTGGCGCACATCGTGCCCAACGGGGTGCCGAGCATTTTTTTTAATACTTCGGCACGGCGTGATGCGCGATCGCTCGGGTTTGTACTTCGGTGGGAGCCTATAAAAAATACTGATTTTTTAAAACAGTTTTTTATAGAAAACGAAACGCAACAAAATCCGTATACCCTACACTTGGTATCTGACGCAACAAAAGAAGATGTCCCCGATTTGCCGCACCTTGTGCGCCACGACCCCATGGACACGCCACAGCTAGCGCAATTCTTCGCATCAGTGGGAGCGGTATTGTGCCCCTCTCTTTTTGAAACCTTCGGCAATGTTGCCACAGAAGCAGCTGCTACCGGTGCACTCGCGCTCGTGAGCCCAACCATGGGTGTTGCAGAAGTTTTTAAAGCAAGCGGTCTCGAGCGGTTGGTGGTCCCGTTCACCACGCCCCGGGCCACCTTTCAACTCTTGCCGGGCGCGCTTGTGCAAGATGTAACAGTGCAAGAGCGAGAGGCGCTGCGTGCGCTCGTGAGTAATGAAGTGGTATATGCACGTATCGCCGCTATCTTACAAGAAGCGGCTAGACACTAAAAAATATAAATAATTAGTTTTGTCAAATCACCAAGATGGTACAATACACGGATGGAACCTCTCGCGTCAAAAATTCGGCCGAAGGTGCTCGAGGAGTTTGTAGGCCAAGAGCACCTGGTCGGTGCCGGTAAGCCTGGTTCGACGCGAGGCGGCCCACTGCGCGAAGCGATAGAGGGGAAGCATCTCTTCTCTTTTATATTGTGGGGCCCGCCCGGGAGCGGTAAGACGACGCTCGCGCGCATATACGCTAACGCACTGGATGCTGAATTTCATGAGCTCTCAGCTGTCGACTCAGGCAAGGATGACATAAAGAAAGTCCTCGGTTCATCGCGAGCCGCAGATTCAGGGCGCTCAAGGCCGCTAGGCCAAGCCTTACCATTCGCTAGCGACTCGCTCGAGCCTCGGCCAAAGATTCTTTTTATTGATGAGATTCACCGGTTCAACAAAGCGCAGCAGGATTTTTTGTTGCCCTTCGTCGAGCGCGGTGACATCACGCTCATAGGTGCCACGACCGAAAATCCTAGTTTCGAGGTGATCGGCGCACTCCTCTCGCGCTGCCGCATCTTCGTGCTCAACGAGCTTTCGCCCGACAACATGGCACAGATACTCAAGCGGGTGAAGTTTAAGGTTCCGAATGCTGCGCGCGATTGGCTCATAGAGTTGGCTCAAGGCGATGCGCGCCAAGCGATAACCGTGCTCGAAAACGCTTTTAAACTTTACGGCAAGATAACGCTTGAGACGCTGAAGGAGACGGTGCAGAGCAAGCACCTGCGCTATGACAAAAAAGGCGAAGAGCACTACAACACCATCTCTGCGTTCATCAAGTCGCTGCGCGCCAGCCAGCCCGATGCGGCGCTCTACTATTTAGCGCGCATGGTCGACGCGGGCGAGGACCCGCTCTTCATCGCGCGGCGGATGGTGATATTCGCGAGCGAAGATGTAGGGCTTGCGGCGCCCACAGCCCTCGTTGTGGCGAACGCGGTCTTCCGCGCGTGCGAGACCATCGGCTACCCCGAGGCACAAATCAATTTGGCGCACGGCGCTGCCTATTTGGCAGAGTGTAAGAAAAGCCGCCGCTCGTACGACGCCTACTTCGAGGCGCTCGCCGATGTCCAAAAGCTGGGCAACCTACCTATCCCCATGAACATTCGCAACGCGCCCACTAAACTCATGAAAGAACTCGGCTACCACAAGGGTTACGAGATGTATGACGAAAAATCCTACCTGCCCGAAAAATTAAAAAATAAGAAGTATTTAAAATAGCAAACCCGCTCCGAGCTTTGCGCCGGAGCGGGGGTGGTATCAGCGGGAAAATTGGCGAATGATCCCACTGATACCAAGGCATACCACCCCAATCACGAATAGTGTGAAGGGGTCGATGTGCAGGAGTTGGTGTATAACTCCCCCCTGCACATCGTTTCTTACAAATTCGGCGAGGCTATCGAAGCCTTCGCCGAGCACACGGCAAACTTTTTCCCACACCAGCCAGAAGTCGGCTGGGATGTTGTGAGGGTCCCTCATCTCAACCTCCACGGGGGGTTAACTGCTGGTTACATAATACTACCAACAATTCTATTTGTCAAGTATTGCAAGAGGAATTGAAAATGGCCCGCTTCGCGATAGTTTGCGAAGCGGGCCGAGGCGAGAATACCGGCCTATGGCCAGTAGGTGGTGCGTTTCCACCAAAAAATTATTGTTTCAATGATGGGCGTAAGACGCGATGTCCCATTCCACGGTCTTTTTGAGTACCACGAATGATGGGCTGGCACCCTCTTAGGGTAGTTTGGGTCTGTGGCCGCAAGTCGCCGTTCGGCGCGGAAGGACCACCACAGGAGCACAATGAAAGCGAGAATGAGAATAATAAATTCCCAATTTGTTAACAGCTGCTGCTGCGCACAGATCTCCCTTGTTTGAGCTACTGAGAGCGCAGTGATCATTTCTTTCCCCGACATGGAGATTCTCCCGGATGTTTCAAAGAAGCCACAACGGCTTCACCAAGGCATATAATGACAAAATAATACAAATCTGTCAAGTGCTGCAAAACGGCGCTGTTGATAACGAAAAGACCGGGTCGCACCACATGAGGGTGCGCCCGGTCTAGGGTGGGGTATTCAAGCTCCGATTCGTAGCCGCAGGAGATTGATCCTCCGTGCCAGACTGTTGAAGATTGCTGGCACCAGCTCTGCGCCGATTTTGGCCAGCGGGAAACCAACAATGGCCGCGACCGCGAGGATTCCTAAAATTTTAGAAAGAGTCATTGGTCCCTCCTTTTTCCCAACCACACAGTAATATCAATAGGTATACGCGTCAACTTATGCTAAATGCTAGAATATACTTATGGAAACCGAAACAATAGTGTTTGGTGGAGGGTGTTTTTGGTGCACCGAGGCGGTGTTTTTGATGATCAAAGGGGTCGAGAGTGTCGAACCTGGCTATGCAGGTCCGCTCCACCACCGCTCCACCGGCCCAACATACGAAGAGGTCTCGACCGGCGAGACGCCCTATGTTGAGTCGGCCAAAATTGTGTACGATCCCGACCACATAGCCTTCCCCGAGCTCTTGCAGGTCTACTTTGGGAGCCACGACCCGACGACGCCCAACCGGCAGGGTAATGATGTGGGCCCCCAGTACCGCTCGGTTGTCTTTTACACCACCGAGCGCCAAAAGATGATGGCGCAGATGTATATCCAAAATATCCAGCACCTCTACGAAAAAAAGATCGTGACGACCGTCGAGCCGCTCGCTGAGTTTTATGTGGCCGAGGACTATCACAAAAGATATTTTGAGAATCACAAGAATGCCGGCTACTGCCAGCTCATCATCGCGCCCAAGCTCGCCCACGTGGAAGAGAAGTTCAAAGACTTGCTCAAGAAGTGATATGCTAGGGGCATGTCTACCCACAAGCCGCTACTTGCGCCGTTTTATCTCATAGCTGCCACCTTTATTGGTATAGCCGATACGCTCTACCTTTCGTACTACCACTACCTAGGCATCACACCTGGCTGTGCGCTCAAGGGTTGCGAGATGGTGCTCAATAGCCCGTACGCGACGCCCTTTGGCGTGCCGTTTGCCTACATTGGCATGGTCTACTATGTCTATATGCTCGCGCTCGCGCTGTTGGTCGCCTACGACCCCTACTCGCGCGCGCTGCGCCTCGGCACGCTTGTGTACACCGGTATTGGTCTTGCCTGCTCAATTTGTTTTGAGCTCATACAAATTTTTGTTATTGGGGCGATTTGCGTGTACTGCGGTATGTCAGCGCTCACGACGCTTATACTCTTTAGCCTTGCTGTTTGGTATTATAAAAGCACTCGATAAAAACTATGCCTAAGGAAACCTTTTTCAATCGTCCATTTGTGTGGCCCGCGATCATTTTAGGAGTAGCGCTGTGCGCGGGGCTTTTTGTTGTGGGTTGGGGCATCAGCGCGCGCGGTGCGGGCGACACCATCTCGGTGACTGGCTCGGCGACCCAAGAGGTGCGAGCTGACGAGGCAACATGGGTGGTCGATGTGCGCCGCACGTCGCTTGCGGGTGGTGTCTCGACCGCCTACACCCAGATTGCTCGTGATGCTGAGGTGGTGGCTACGTTTTTCAACAAACAAAATCTTGCATCTTCGAGCGTGGTCGTCTCAGTCGTGTATGTTGACCAAAACTACACCGCCGACAGTAACGCGCCGACCACCTACAATGTGCACGAGACCGTCACCATCCGCACGACCGATGTAGATGCTATAGACAAGCTCTCGCGTGGCATCAATAGTCTTTCAAACGCGGTGACGCCGGGCAGCGTCGTATCACCCAATCAGCCGCAGTACTACATCAGCTCACTTCCGGCGCTGCGCGTGTCACTTGTGGGCAAGGCTATAGCGGACGCAAAAGCTCGTGCGGTTGAGATCGCTAAGGCAGGCAACACGTCTGTGGGCGCACTCAAGAGTGCATCAAGTGGTGTGGTGCAGGTACTTTCACCAAACTCAACAAGCGTTGAAGATTATGGTAGCTACGATACATCAACTATCGACAAAGTGGTGATGGTTACGGCGCGCGCGACCTTCTACGTGAAGTAGTTAGCGCGACCAGCGGTAGAGCCGCCAGAGTATAAAGAAGAAGAGGACTGCGGCTGCGGGATAAAATACGCCAATATTTTTGACGACAAAACTTAACGCTGCGCACAGGTACAGGGTTGCTGTTGCGAGAATGAGCCAGAGCGTGTTTTGCCAGCTAGATGGTTTTGTGGAGGCGTCTTGCAGCGCGCTCGTCGACCATGCGGTGCCCCGTGCTAATTTTTGGTTGCTTGCGGTGCGGGTTGAGTCTATAGCAGAGAATACGGGCGCGGTGATCGACGCAATGCTTGGTGTGTATTTCAGTACATACTGTTGAAGTACTCCCGAACTTTCT
>CAYSPK010000029.1:0-7009 GCA_964432905.1 uncultured Candidatus Saccharibacteria bacterium
TCCTCCACCCACCGGTGGAAAAACCCAAGGTTTGAATCTTCTGTGTCTATGGTTTGCGGGCAAATAAGGAGGCGCATATTATGCCTTAACCCTACTTGAGAGTAGGTTTTCGCGCCAGAGCGCTGCCCACTCCTTTGCTGACAAAATTTTCAAAAGGAGTGTCCCCGGCCGATCGTGTTGGAGCACATCAACGACCGCCTCGGCGAGCTTTTCGCGGGGCACCACTATAGCCCCTGCCTCGCGTGCCACACCCACATCCGGGGCCACCACTGGCACTCCCGCCGCAAGAGCCTCGACGATACTAGCCCCCCAACTTTCGTACCAAGAGGTAGAAAGCACAACGTCGGCAGTTTCTAAAAACGGGAGAATATCTTGCTGCCATCCTAAAATTTGCACGTCAGCCAGGCCGCTGGCCTTTGTTTTGAGTTCGTCTGCAAGAGCACCTTCTCCAAGCATGATAAGTTGCGCCTCCACTCCGGCGTGACGGACAGCAAGCAGCACCTCTATTGCCGCGAGTGGATTTTTTTCTTCCTCAAATCGACCTATCCACAAGATGGTTGCCTTAGCGTGAGGGCGACGAGCCACCGCGCTAAATTTAGCGATAGTGATATACACCGGCAACACAAGGATGGGGGCCATGACACCAAAACGCTCAACTTGTTTTTTTATCGTATCCGACACCACACGAATTGTGTCTGCTCGGCGCAGTACAACACGAGCGATGAGACGTTTTATGAACGATTGCCCATCAATATCTGCATGCACTTGCACGTTACATGCCACATGAAGTTTGCGTGCGACCCACAGTGCAAATAGCCCGCGCCAAAACGGATCTTGTACCGTCACCACATCAAAGGGCCCATCCGGAATGTTCGGCCGCAGACTACCCCGCCCCCAATACACAACCGCCATAGCATCTACCCACCCTGCTTGGAGGTCATAGCGCGGATTCCCGGGTACAAATTTTTTATCGCCCGTGATAACTAAAACTTTCATAACGTTTGCAAAAGAGTTACTAATTGACGTACTGTCGTCTCAGGAGTAAACGCCTGCGCCCGCTCAAGGGCTGAACGTGCACGCTCGCGCGCTGCCTCGGGATGCCCTGCAATATCTTGCAGCGCCGCCCGGAGCGCTGCCTCGTCGCCGGGCGGGATAAGCACGCCGTCCACCCCGTTGCGAATCAGTTCAGGGTTACCGCCCACGTCCGTGGCCACAACAGGTGTCTCCAAGAGCATGGCCTCCACGAGCGCGTGCGAAAGTCCCTCGTAGGTCGAATTGAGCACATACACATCGGCGGCTTTGACCCACGAGAGTCCTTCCGTGCGCGGCACACCACTCACTAAAAAGAATTGCCACCCAGGTTCTTGTGCCACCACCCGCTCGATTGCGTCAAAGTGTTTCCATGGCACAGGACGTCCAGAACTCACTACTAAGAAATTTCCCGTCCGCATACGCTCTTGGATATGCTCGGGTAGCACAACACTACTATATATAGTATGCACCCTCTCGTTCGCCGCGGGCGGCAACCAACCGCTCACCACGCGCTTCATGTAGTCGCTCGGCACAATCACCATGCGCGCACTCAGCACTACATACTTCTGCAGCTTGCGTAACATCTCTACCCGCCACCTATACCTCTTTGTTTGGAACGGATCGAGCCCATCACTCACACCCCAGCGCTGGCGCGCCTGCTCCCACGCATAGTCGCCTGGTATACGCACTATGAATGTTTTGCGCGCGAAGCGCGCCGCAAGGCATGCGGGCAAGCCAACACTTACTGCATCTTGGGCATACACCACATCCACGCGTTTGGCGACGCGCACACATTTCAAAAAATAAGCAATGTGACGAACGCCGGGCGGGAGCGAACGCACACTACGAAAAGGCAACACCGCAACCTCAATACCATGCTTAGGGAGTGCATCTTCGAGCTGTTTGGTATAGGTGGCTGGCCCACCCACCTCTGGCGGATAAAGTCCGGTAGCGAGTAGAATCTTCATGGCATGTCTCTATCGTACAGCAGTGGTTCAAAAACTTTTTCTTGCATGTCGTGCGCGATAGTATCCCAGCTATATGTTTCTTCGACCATATGTTTAGCGTTTTCGACGACCTTCTGCACCTCACCTGGATGTTCAAGGATATAGTGCACTTGCATTGCGATCTGCTCGGGCGCATCCACATCGACGGCAAAACCCGTCGGCGCCTTGTTTGGATTGCGCCTTGCATCAAACAAAAAATCGCTAATGCCGCCCACTTGGGTCGCGATAACCGGCAGCCCCACCGCCATCGCTTCGATAAACGAGTTGCCCATACCCTCAGAGCGGCTGGGGCGCACAAATATATCTGCTGCACGCAGGTGCTGTGGCACATTGGTAGGATTCACATGCCCACAGAAACGCACTCGCTCTAGAACACCCAAGCGTGTCGCTGCCGCACGAAGTTTTTGCTCTTCTATTCCACTCCCAACAATATGCAAAGACACTTCTGGTAAAAGAGGCAGCGCCCGTACAATAGTGTCAACACCATTTTTGCGCACCAGCCGAGATGTGGTAATAAGAACAATCCCCTCGTGCGGCTGCCGCTCACCTGCAAACGCTCGCAGATCTACACCGTTGGGTATCACTTGTATGTCGTTGCTGTGTCCCATACAGCGTGCCCACGAGGCTAGATAGGTTGAGATCACCTGTACCACTGTGGCGTTTACAAACCCCCGCTTTATAAACGGCAAGAACGGGAGTATACGTAGGCGGCCAAACATATGTGCATACGTGTCGCCCTCTTGGAGCGTGAGTGCATACGGGACACCCATACGCGACAGCAAGAGCGGCAAAAGCATATAACTCATCATCACCCACACCGCATCAAAGTGCAGTGTGGCATGTAACGCTCTTGCTTTTTTTGCCGCACAGAGCACGAAAAACATTTTCGAGAGAGCGCTGGTCCCACCACCAACCCGGTGTACCACGATGTTGCCTATTGTTTCTTCAGCCGCGTCATTTTTTGAAAAACGCAGAGTTACTAAATGAAATTCAATATTTGGAATGCGATCGGTAATTTCTTTAATGGCTACCTCTGCTCCGCCCACGTGGGGGTGGTACGCAAGAGAGAATATGAGAATACGCTTGGCCATTACTCCTCTATTGTAAACTCTTCTGCGGCCAAAACGTTACCGCGCCGCGCCCGACTGTGCAGCCACAGATACCACAGGGCCGATACCCCCAAGAGCAGCGCGCCAAACCCACCCAGCGCCCACGCGGTTGCACCCTTAGGGAGATTGATGGTAGTAAGCAGCGGCGCAGCGGCATTTGACTGTTTTGGTACTAATTTGACTGCTGTGGGGACATTCGCTGTATGTGCGGCGACCGGTTTTACCACCTTGGTGGTTGGCGCCGTAGCAGCGGACACAACAACCTTTGGCACAAGCGGCTCTGTGGTGGCACTACTCCCCGGGTTGGGCGCACCCACCACGAGCACAGCGCCTGAACGATGCAGTGTGTTCCCATCACCCGCGGCACCCGCGCTAGGGTCGTAGGTAATCGAATCTACTGGCTGCGCTTGTGCAGTAAGAAGTGTGAGGGTCTCACCTTTTTTCGAAGTGAGTGATAGTGCGCTTTTAAAAAGCGATCCTTGGTAGTGTGGAAATAGTGTTGAGAAAGTTTGCGGGTCGCTCGCGACAATGACCACCTCTCCGGCAAGTAGAGTTGAGGTGCCTAATGCGACAGTTATCTTGTGATTAGTGCCGCCCTCGGCAAGTTTGTATCCGTTGAGGGAAACCGCAATGTCTCCTTCATTCGCCAACTCGACCCACTGTGCCCCGCTGTTAGCGCCCGGCGGGTCATACATTACTTCAGTTATCTGCACCGCTGCATGAGCAAAATGTGGCGAAAGAGCAAGTAGAAAAACAGGAAAAAAGAGTGCGCTCGGGACCCCTGCCTGCCGGCAGGCAGGGCTAGGCCAAGTCCAACCCCCCTTTTTACTCTTTTTTTTATTGGTCTCCTTCGACATCCTCAACCGCGAGCATACTGCGCAGACTCTCCTCCGGCAAGCGCGCCGGCTGCGGTCCTTTTTGTTGCTCCGACTCGACTGATTTTTCGCTTTGCTTGCGCTCCCCTGCGAGCCGATCGAGTGTTGATTTTAGATCTGCCGCTGGTTTGGCTGGTGTGTGGGTGTGACGTTGCTCTTGTGGATGTGGTTTTGGTCTCTGCTCTACTTCGGGCGCAGGCTCGGGGCGTAGTCGCCCAAGCGCTTCACGCAAACTATGCGCACCCTCAAGTGGAGGTTTACCCTGAGTCTTGTTGAAGGGTTTATCTACGGCTCGGTCGAGAGGTTTGCCCCGAGCGGAGTCGAGAGGCTCTTCATGCACCCGCTGGCGCGGGGCGCGGGGCTCCTCTTCGCGCGGCGCCTCCGGCGCCGCGGCGTACACATGCTCGCGCGCTACACGCTCCTTAAGTTCCTCCGCGGAGTGGGCGTGCGCTGGGCGGCTCTCCGACGGACGCGGTTTATCGTCACGCACGGGCGACTCGCGCACCGGGACGGGCACCACCTCGGCCACAGGCAAGCGACGCTCGGGGACACGCGAAAATCCATTACCATTACTATAACCATTACCATTCGGTCGGTTATTTGATTTTGGTTTTGCGGGTGCCTCAGGGACTGGGTCAGACTCCTGCCATTTTTTCATCGCTTCCTCTACCTCAGCGCGAGGTCTTGCAAACTGAGCGCGCGACGCCGCCAGGACTTGGTGCACAAACTTCTGCGGCGGCGGGTCAAATGGCGGCAGCGTCGTCGCACTAAAGGGCGGCGATCCGACACCGTCGATCATAAGCGTGAGATAAATCTGTGCGAAGCCAAGGTTCACCAAGTCAGTTTGCGAAAACTGCGGTTGGAAAATAGTTTCGAGCACTTCAGCGTCAAACGGCCCCACACGGAATGCCACCGTGGTGCCCACGTTGCCAAATACCGCGTCACGCACTTCTTCTTCCATCTGTTCGACATACTGGTGCGCGATAAGCAGATTTAATTTATATTTGCGCGCTTCAGACAAAATATCGGCAAAACTCTGGTTTGCAAAGTTTTGGAATTCGTCGACGTAGAAGTAAAAATGTGGCAACCTCGCGAGGACTTCTGCGGAGACGTCGGCACGCGACATAGCCGCAAGATAAATCTTCGTCACAAGCATAGAGCCCAATAGCGTCGCGTTCACCTCGCCCACTCGACCCTTGGAGAGGTTCATGATGAGAATTTTCTTCTCATCCATAATTTTGCGGATATCAAAACTTGATTTAGGTTGTCCCACAATATTGCGGATAAGTGGGTTGCTGGTGAACTGCCCGACCTTGTTTTGAATAGCGGGAGTCGCGTCTTGGGTGTAGCGGTCGGTGTAGTTGGCAAATTCATCGACCCAAAACGACTTCACGATCGGGTCGGTCACATTGTCGACCACTTTTTTGCGAAACGCTTTGTTGATGAGCATGCGATTGACATCAAGCAGTGTGGAGCCTTCATACTCGAGAAGTGCGAGCAGGGTGTTGGAAAGGATGTACTCCATACGCGCACTCCACGCGTCGACCCAAATCTTCCGAAACGCAGCCAAGAGCCCCGAGACCACTAGGTGGCGCTTGTCGTAGCCTACATCCTCCATGACGTTAAACGCCACCGGATGCTCCATATCAAACGGCGCAAAATAGATAACATCTTTAATGCGATGCTCAGGAACGTACTCAAGAATTCGGTCAGCCGTCGAACCATGCGGGTCAATAAAGGCCATCGCCTCGCCATTGCGAATATCTTGGATGGCCATGTTTTCGAGCAAGGTGGACTTGCCCATACCCGTCTTGCCGATGACATACATGTGGCGGGCGCGGTCACGGCGTTTGATACCAAAAGCGGTCTCGCTGCCGCGGGCATTGGTCTTAGCAAAATAGGTGATCTTGTTGGGATCTTCCTGCATCAGCTATCAGTATAGCACTGGCGGGCTTTAGGCTCGGGGTTCGTCTGCGTGGTTCTCTACAAACGGGTGACCATCGCGTGATGCCGTGCCTTGCATTGACCGTGACAACACTTCACCACGCAGCAAAAAACCTAGGAGCATCACTCCAAGTCCTCCGCCAACAAACAACGCCGTCTTCCAGCTGCTGGGAACGCCGAGAAACGGAGTAATAACGACTACAAAACCTAGCAGGATAACCCCCATTTCTTTAGACATACAAAAAGTGTACCACTAGGCCACCCGCCCCTCAACCATAACCACAAACTCCCCGCGCACGCGGTCGGGGTTGGTTTGGAAATGTGCGAGCACTTCATCAATAGAACCAACCACATGCTCTTCGTGCAGCTTCGTAAGTTCGCGATAAATACCCACCCGACGTGGTGACTTGCCTAAAAATTTTTGTAGCGACTCAAGCGCCTTCATGATGCGGTGGGGTGATTCATAAAATACACTCGCTCGCTCACTGGCGGCGATTTCTTTAAAGAGCGTTTCGCGCCCCTTCTTCAGCGGTAAGAATCCATAAAACGTAAACGATGCCGCGCGCAAGCCAGAGACCGAAAGTGCCGCAGCGAGCGCGGACGGGCCCGGGATTGCTTCAATACCATTTTCTTCAAAAAGTTTTTGCTCCCGTATTCTGGAAACCAACTCGAGCCCGGGGTCGGAGACCCCGGGGGTGCCGGCGTCAGAGACGAGCACAACATGTTTCCCTTCCTGCAGCAGCGCAATGATTTTTTCGAACCCACGCTCGCCACTTTGGGCACTAAAGCTCGTAGTTGGCGTGTGAATATCAAAATGCGAAAGCAGCTTCTTGGTCATGCGGGTATCCTCGCAGGCGACCACATCCGCCTCTTTCAAAACACGCAGCGCGCGCAAGGTGATGTCCTCCAAATTACCAATAGGCGTCGCCACGACCGAGAGCTTCCCTGCCACTGCATCCTTCATGGCCACACCTTAGCATGGTTTGACATAAAAAGTAAGAAGTGTCAGTATATCGTCCAGCGAAACAGTTCTTAAGGGAAC
>CAYSPK010000030.1:0-6958 GCA_964432905.1 uncultured Candidatus Saccharibacteria bacterium
AGTATCGAAGCAAGTATGCCTATGATCGCCACCGCGGTGAGCACTTCAATAAGTGTGAAGCCTGCTTTGCGCCCTTCCTTCATATTAGTAGCACCCCGACTGTACCGCTCCCCCGGTATCAGAGCCGACATGCACTAGCCCTGCACTATATGAACCAATGCTCCCCTCAAGCATGGCACAAATTTCATAGTGTTGAGAATCAGGATTCCCTGCCGCAGAATTAGCAGGCGTGTCGTTGTTTATGTATGAGATCGAGTATGCACACGCGGTGCCCACCGGTGTTGCGGCCCCGCCAGTATCTCCAACACATGCAGGAGAAGTGGTCCCCGCCGTTGGGTCGACATAATTGCTAAAGCCGGTAAGCGCGGCTAAGGTAGAACTCGCACCGATTGCTATAGGAGGCTCCACACTGTCAGTGATGCTGCAGTATTCCGTGGTGCATGCTGGGGTGGCGGTAGAAGTGTCGCTCCAAAATAAAGCTGGCGGGTCGCTGTCGTTAATAGCAACAAGTCGGCCCATCTGTTCAAGCGACGAGACTCGGTTGGCGTCTCGAGCGCGAGCCCGCGCCTGATTAAGACTCACTAGCACAATGGAGGCCAGAATGCCGATGATGGCGATGACCACCAAGAGTTCGATGAGGGTGAAACCCTTTTTGAAAGTATTCATACACTGTTAGTATATCGCACAAAAGAAATCCCCAGCTTATCGCTGGGGATTTCTTGAGACACAAGTCTGTCGATATTAGAGGCAGCCTGCGATCACTGCACCACCTGAGGTGCTGCGTACACTAACCATGCCTTGAGCCAATGAGCCTGCGCCCGCTTCAAGATAAGAGCAGATCATGTAGTGCTGCGTGTCAGCAACACCGCCGGTAGCAACAATGGCACCATTGTTGTCGAGCGCTGAGATCGAGTACTTACAAGGGCCTGTCGAAATGGTGCCCGAGGTTCCCTGGCAAAGAGCTGTTGGGCCACTCGGGTCAGTGTAGTTAAGCGAGGTGATGACGGTTGCTCCTGACTTTGTACACAAGGTGACATCTGAATACTTTGTTGCAGCGCAATTGGTGCCTGCAGTAACGTTGAGTGCCGGTGCTGGGTCTGAGTCAAGAATAGCAATTGCCTTTGCCATTTCCTGGAGAGATGACACACGGTTTGCATCGCGGCTCTTGGTGCGAGCGCTGTTAAGAGACACGAGCACGATAGAGGCCAAGATACCGATGATGGCGATAACCACCAAGAGTTCAATGAGTGTGAAACCTTTAGTAAGAGATTTATGCATAAATCAACTAATAGCTAATAATCTGCTTGTTAATGAAATTGCAGATGCCTTTAGTATACGCCTCTTGCTACCCCTAGGCGAGTACCATGTGGATAACGCTAGATGCTGGTGGTCGAGTTGTAGATAGGCAGGAGCACCGAAGCGAGCAAGAACCCGACGCCGACAGCCAACAAAATAATGAGTGCCGGCTCGATAAGAGAAACGAGTGTATCCACGGCAGCGTTCACTTCACGGTTATAGAACTTTGCCATACGCGCAAGGATGTTGCTTACTTCTCCTGTTTCTTCTCCGATTTGGAGCATTTGTACGATAATGACGGGGATTTCACTCGGATATCGAGAAAGCATTGCTGACAGGGGGTTACCTGACTTCACCCCTTCGAGCGCTTCGAGCAAGATTTGCTCATAGAGATCGTTTTCGATAACTGAAGCGGTTATTTCGAGCGAACGGACCGCAGTGATACCCGCAGAGAGCATTACGCTCATGTTGTCGCAGAAGCGCGCGAGATAGAGTTTGCGGTACAGTGAACCAATATAGGGTATCTGAAGCTTGAAGGCACTCAATCCCATGGAGCCTTGCGGTGTTTTGCTGTAGCGGTACAAAAAGTACCCCCCGATAACAAGACTGATGATGATAAATATGCCGTAATCAACCAAAAAACTACTGAGGCCAAGAATAATTTGCGTATACACGGGAAGCTCTTGCCCGTCTCCCTTAAGGATTTCGCCTATTTTTGGGATAACGACAGTGAGCATGAGCGTCATCACCGCGATAAAGGTCGCCATAATGAACGCTGGATACACGAGCGCATTGCGTGCCTTGGAAGTGAGCTCGTAGGAGCGTTCGATATAGTCGGCAAGATACAGGAAGGTTTGGTCAAACTTGCCAGACTCTTCGCTCGCACGCACCATGTTGACGTAAAAATTTGAAAACGCATCTGGGTGGCGGGCCAAAGCTTCGGAGATGCTCATGCCCGCCTGTAGGTTGTCGCTTACGTCGGTGAGTATGCTGCGCAGTGCAGGTTTGGTTGCCTGCTCAGCGAGCATGCGAAACACGCGTAGAGCCGACACCTGTGCCTCAAACAAGGTCGAGATTTGTCGAGACAGCAGCACAATGTCTTTGCTCGAGATGCCGGTAAAAAATGGTATATTGCTGAGGTATTTTTGCAACCCGGAGTCCTCAGGGCTTGAGATGGCTGTAATAGTGAGCCCCCGCCCCTGCAGTGACGCTATCGCGGCCTCCTGGTTCACCGCGTTAACGACGCCACTTTGCGCTTTCCCCTGGGTATCGAGTGCTTCGTACGTAAATTCCATAATTACATTTAGAGTAGGCGTTCAAGCATTTTTACATTCCACGAGCGCGCATATGCATTTTCAACCGTGATTTCTCCCGCACGCACCAAGTCGGCAAGCGAGCGGTTCATGTCGATCATACCCGACTCGCCACCCGTTTCAATAACAGTTTGAATCTCGTGGGTACGCTTTTCACGAATAAGGTTTGCGACTGCGTTGTTGTTGATGAGTAACTCGCAGGCGGGCACTAACCCCCCAGAAACGCGCGGGATAAGACGCTGAGAGAAAATACCAATGAGCGACGCTGCAAGCTGGATACGGATTTGGTCCTGCTGGTTTGGCGGAAACGAGTCTATGATACGGTCGATGCTTTGTGCCGCGTTGTTAGTGTGCAGCGTCGAGAACACCAAGTGGCCGGTTTCCGCAGCACGCACCGCGGTCGCCATGGTTTCTGGCGTGCGCATTTCTCCAATCATGATAATGTTCACGTCTTCACGAAACACCGACTCGAGGGCCGCTTCAAAACTTTGTGTGTCAACACGCACTTCACGCTGCGAAATAACCGAACGCTTGTTTTCGAATAGATATTCGATCGGATCTTCAATAGTAACGATCTGCTCGGCGCGCTCAAGATTTACTTTCTCAATAAGAGAGGCGAGCGTGGTTGTTTTACCCTGCCCCACCGGCCCCACCACCAAGAAAAACCCTTGGCGGCGCGAGGCAAACTGTTCTATGGTCGGCGGGAGCCCGAGCTCTGCCACTGTGGGTATTTTTTTTGGAATAAGGCGCAGTGCCACCGCATAGTGGCCTCGCTCAACAAACCCATTACCGCGGAAACGCCCCCGGTCGCCATATCCCCAAGCAAAATCTATTTCTTGCGTTTGCGCAAAACGCTCCTTATGTTGTGGCGTGAGCATTTCACTCAAAAGTCCAAAAACATCTTCGTTCGTGAGTGCTGCCTCTGACAAAATAGGGGTGAGTACACCAGCGGTGCGTATCACCGGTGGCAACCCAACGTTCAGGTGCAGGTCGCTTGCCCCTTGCGCCAAGAGCTCTTCAATCAATTTTGCTAGTCGTGCTTTGTAATCCATATTAAATTTCTATTTCTTTTTCTTTTTGAGTTGCTGGGATGGAAGCCTCTTCTGGTGCAGCCGCCGCCTTGTCTGGCTGCTTCTGCTCTGGCTCTTCTTCTTGAACATCAAACGTCCCGCCAAGCGTGTTCACCTCGCTAAACGGTATAACGCCTCGCGCCGCTTTAATGATAGCATCTTCTTTCATGGTGAGCATACCTTCCTTACGTACAGCGGCGAACATTTCTTCCTCGGGGCGACGCGCCAAGATAGCTCGCTCAAGGTCTTGATTCATGGCAAACATCTCAATGACCGCCATGCGCCCCTGCGTGCCTGTTGGACATTCTGGCGTCGGGTGCGCGACATACGTTTCGCCAAGAGGGGGCAAATCTTTGTGATATACCTCAGGCAAATCCTTGAATTCTTCTTGAAGCATCATGGCGGTCGAAGAATCTACTGCCACTTTTTTGCCACCGCCCGGGCAGAGCGTTTTTACCAAACGTTGTGCCATACCCAAAATAAGCACCGGTGGGATAAGATACGGCTCAACACCCATGTCCAGCAGACGTGGCACGATACCGATAGAGTTATTGGTGTGGATAGTCGAGAGCACCAAGTGGCCCGTGAGTGCTGCCTGGACAGCCAGATTGGCTGTTTCACTGTCGCGGATCTCGCCCACCATAATCACGTTTGGATCCTGACGTAAGGTGGTGCGCAATCCGTTTGCAAAGGTGTATCCAATCTCTGGGTGAACTTGCGACTGCGCGACACCGGGGATGGTGTACTCGATCGGGTCTTCAAGCGAGAGTACGTTTTGATGTTCGCGATCTATCTCGTTGAGAATGGCGTACAGTGAGGTCGATTTACCTGAACCGGTGGGGCCGGACACTAATATGAGGCCATATGGCTTCTTGATAGCCGTACGCACCAACTCTAGACTGCGTGGCGAATACCCTAAATCTTCAAGACGTAAAAGTTTTGCCGATGATCCTAAAATACGCATCACTACCTTTTCGCCGTAGTACGTAGGGAAAGTCGACACGCGAAAATCCACCTTATTCCCTGCTACGCGCGCCGAAAAACGACCATCTTGCGGTTTGCGTTTTTCGTCGAGGCGCATATTGCCGAGCACTTTGATACGGGCGACTACCTGACTGTGCACCTGTGCGGGCAGCGTCGTGTTTGTAGAAAGCGCGCCATCGATACGAAACCGTACGCGCGTTTGGTCAACCAGCGGCTCAATATGAATATCGGATGCACGCTGCTCAAATGCATGACGCAAAATCGTAGCCACGATTTTGGTGATTGGTGCATCTGCAGTAATTGCGTTTGCTTCAGTTTCGGCGATCTCCTCTTCCAATATGTTTCTCTTTTGCTGGTCCTCTCCGAGTTCAACCTCAAGCTCGGAGAGAGCCTTCCCCACCTCACCAGAGAGACCTTTGTACTGGGTGAGTAGTTTTTCGAAATCTGTTTCTGTAATAAGAAAAATTTTATACGGCATCCCCACCTTTGCAGAGATAAATGTGAGTGCGTCACGCGCCTCAAGATTGTCAGGATCAATAACACCGACCTCAAGCACCCCTTCAGTAACCGCGAGCGGCGCAAAGTGGTAGTGACGGGCGCTTTCCTCGGGGATATAGCGCAAAATATCAAAAGGAACTTGTTTGTTGGAGAGCTCGCGCACCGGGACGCCATAGTATTCCCCTTTCGCTTTGAGAATTTCACTCAGCGCGACGCCCGCCGAGACAAGGACTTTTTCTACCGAGGCGCCTGGCTTGGCAAGCTGTGCCTGTATACTGGCCGCAAGCTCACGGCTAACCACTCCGTTTTGCTCTAGTATCGCGAGTAAATCCATAGTTCGCTATTTTTTACCCGGTAGTGTTATCTGATTTGCGGGGGCCGCAAATGTAATAGGGAGAAATGGGTTACGTCTTCCAATCGGCTCTGGCGTGAGCACCACCCCAAAGTCACTCAGCGAGAGGTACACCGGGTCTCTGAACACGGATTCATCAAGTTGGATCTCCTGCAGGGTCGAGAGTTTTTGTAAAATTTCTTCTGCTTCAGGCACCGCAGAGCTGTCGGTGGTCGTTACCAAGTCGGTAGAGCCTGTTTTTTGTGTAAAGAAATAGTACCCTCCACCACACACAGCAAGGAGCGCTATGGCTACAAAGAGTTTATTTTCCTTAATGAAAGTCAACATACTTATTTTAATGTAACCAATAGGTGCGCACAGTAAAGGTGTACGTAACCCCATCCGTTGAACCTTGGTTTACGGTGAATCCAAGATTCATCACATCAAGCAAACGCAAACTATGCTCGAGGTCCTGCAAAAAGGCCAAGAAGGTATTGTAATCATTCGTCTTAACACTAAACCCAACATCCACTGACCCGGTCGGGCTACCCGGTGTTGCTGAGTTGTCTGCAGGATTATTCCCATCTTTATCCAAATTACCCAAGTTCACGTTACTAAGCGAAAGCCCGTGCCGAGAAGCGATGTTGTTAATGTCGATGATCAAACGAATATTGTCGACATTATCAGGGAGCAGGTGTTGGATCTTATCAAGGTCAGTCGGCTGAAAATTATTTCGCTTCGCAAGAAGATTATCGCGCACCGAGCGCAATTCTTGCGCCTTTTGTAGAGCGTCCGTATACGAAGTGTTCTGTACTGACAATGCTTTTATCGTCTGATAAGTCGGATCGGTATATAGCATGAAGAGCGCTATAGCGGTTCCGACGAGCACCAGTGGTAAGAAAAGGCGTGCCATATGATGTTATTGGGTTGCGGGTATTTGCGCACTTGAGGTCGCCGCGCTAGGGGCTGTGGTCGTACTTTCAAGCCCAGGTTGCGCAGTGCTCGTACTTCCCAAACTATCCGCATAACTTGTGAGTGACTGGTCGAGCGTTGCACTCACATTAAAACCAACCCCCTTGCCAGACGGATCTATTTGTATGTTGGAAAAGACAACGTTTTTGAGTTTTTTACTCGCGCTAAACTGGTCACTTTGTAGCGCGACCGTGCCAAACCCGTTTGCTACGCCAACCAGGGTTATTTTGCCGACCCCGTCTGGATCTATAGAGTATTTGTAGTCAGTAAACTGCACATTTTGGAGCGTTTGGTCACCCAAATAAAGCAGCACGGTCAGCGCGGTGTAGTGCCGCTGCATGAGTGACTCGGCGTTTTTCATACGCGTATCAAGACGCGCGAGGTCTTCAATAGTGGCAAGGTCGAAGACCTGCTGGTCTTCTTTCAATTGCGCACTTTTTTGATTTATTTGTTGTGTATTAATTTTTTCTGCAAAAAAAACAGCGGCCGGCCCC
>CAYSPK010000031.1:0-6599 GCA_964432905.1 uncultured Candidatus Saccharibacteria bacterium
GCTAGCAATTAATGAATATAGTGGGGTAGCAGCTAGCCCACTTGATAAAACAGCCTCTACTACAGGTGTTTCTGCGACAGAGAGTAGTGGATCCTTCTCACCCTCTGGTGATGGACTTATAGTTATGGTATCCACCGAAGCCTCAACGGCAAATTTTACATACACACAAAGTGATACCAATATCTTTAGAGATTCTAATGGGAATACCGATTTTACGGCGCAAGCCCAATATAAACTTAACTCTGGCACAGGACCTTTCACAATGACCGCGGGGACAGGTAATAGTTGGTTGTGGATAGCAGCAACCGCTTCTTTCCTCCCGCAAGCATCGAATAACCCCGCCTCTTCTTCAACGGCGGGACGCAAGATGCGGTTATTCCAGGGATTTAAAGTTAAGATATTGACTGGCGGGAAAATCAGAGTCTACCCCCAGGCTTTCTAGTGTGTATGCTTGGTTTTGGTAGCTTAAGCGCAAGCGCTATATGAGACAGTATGTAAACAAAATTTTTATAGCACTAGGACTCGTGGTGTTGGGAGGGAGCCTTCTTTTTGTTGTTGCCACTAGTGTTTCCCATCAAGAGAGAACCTCAGGCAATTTTGTGCAGTCGACCTCAACTCCTTTGCTCGACACTGCGTCCTCTACGACATCTGTGCGACCGTTAAAGCCTCCCCGTCAAGCACCAGTCGGAGAATTGGAGTATCGAGACACCGCGTATCGGTTTGCGCTTTTTTATTCTTACTCATTGCAGGTCAACCAATATAATGAGGGAGGAGGGGCACGTACTGTGGTTTTTCAAAATCCGGCTGGGGCACAGGGGTTTCAAGTCTACATCACGCCATATGCGCAGGATGTGGTAGACACCACCCAGTTTAAAAAGGACGAGCCTTCAGGAGTACAATTGGCACCTAAGGCGGTGAGTATAGATGGCGCAAAGGGAACCTCTTTCTATTGTAAAGAGGCATCTTTAGGAGATACTGCTGAAATTTGGTTCATACATGATGGATATTTATATGAAGTGTCGACGTTTAAAGCAGGGGCTCCACTCCTTAATGACGTAATGCAGAGTTGGGAGTTTCTATAAAATTTTTTAAGGTTATACTACGACCATATGAGTACACGCATAGCGATAAACGGATTTGGGCGCATCGGGCGAGCGTTTGTGCGCGTGGCGCACACGCACCCCGAGTTAGAGGTGGTTGCGATTAACGACTTGGGCGATGCAGAGCAGTTTGCGTATCTTTTGAAATATGACAGTGTCTATGGTCGCGCACCGTTTGATGTTGCGGTGGGCGAGAAGAAGCTCCTCATTGATGGTAAGGAGGTACAGCTCGTTTCAGAGGCTGACCCGACCAAGCTCCCGTGGAAGGATCTCAATATAGATATAGTAGTAGAGTCAACGGGGCTCTTTACGAGCTATGAAAAAGCCAAGGCGCACCTCGACGCTGGCGCCAAGCGCGTCGTCATCACCGCGCCCGTCAAAGACGAAGCCCCCGAGGGCATAGCCGGAGCAACCATCCTTGTTGGTATTAATGATGACAAATTTGAGTCCTCGGTCATCACCTCAAACGCTTCGTGCACCACCAACGCCTCGAGCCCGCTTATTCAAATTTTGCATGAGGCAATTGGAGTAGAGAAGGCGGTGCTCTCAACGACCCACGGATACACCGCGTCGCAGAATTTGGTCGACGGCCCCGTGAAGCGCGCGAAGGGGAAGGAGGATTTCCGCGATGGTCGTGCGGGCGCACACAACATTGTGCCATCTTCAACTGGTGCGGCTATCGCCGTCACTAAGGCTATTCCCGATCTTGCTGGCAAGTTCGACGGCATCAGTTTGCGCGTGCCGGTCATTGCGGGCTCTATCGCCGATGTTACGTTCATCGCCAAGCGCGACACCACCGCTGCAGAGGTGAATGAGATTCTAAAGAAGGCCGCAGGCGAAGATCGATGGAAGCCGGTGTTTGGAGTCACCGAGGAGCCGCTCGTTTCGAGCGATATTTTGGGGAGTGCCCAGGCGTCTATTGCTGACCTTGCTATGACGCGGGTCATCGGCGGCAACTTGGTGAAGGTGCTCGCGTGGTACGACAACGAAATGGGCTACACCCACGCGCTCGTCGAGCATGTCTCGCGCCTCGCGAAGCATATATAGTAGTATGCGATTAGTTATTGCCTCAGATCATGCAGGGTTCGCGCTCAAGAGCGAGCTACTTGCCTATCTCAAAGACGAGGGTCACGAGGTCGAAGACCTTGGGCCGCACACACTCGACCCTGAAGATGATTATCCCGACTACTGCGCCCCAGTGGGGGAGCGAGTCGCCAAAGATACGGAGCTCTTGGGAATCGTCATTGGCTTTTCGGGCCAGGGCGAGGCTATGGCGGTGAACCGTGTGCACGGTGCGCGCGCCGCGGTGTACTATGGCGGGCCCGAGGAGGTGTTGCGCCTTTCGCGCGAGCATAATAACGCCAATGTGCTAGCCCTCGGTGCAAAATTCCTCACGCTTGATGATGCTAAAGAGGCGGTCGTGGTGTGGCTGGGGGTAGATTTTTCGCACAGCGAACGGCATCAACGCAGAATACAAAAACTCGATAGTGTATAACTGTACAAGGTCCCGTGAGCTCATGATTAAATGAAGGCATGTATACCGTGAACCGATGGTGGCCTAAAAACAAATACCTTTGGATAAGTGTGTTGCTGCTGTGGTCGTATGGCCGCTTTACCGCACCGCTCACCGCGCCCTACTTGGCATATCCAAGCATGCCATCGTTGTTTGGACAGGTGGCGGTGAGTATCGGCGTGCTCCTTCAGATGGGTATTTTTATCTACACACTGCACCTGATGGCTCAGTCGCGGCGTGTCTCTGGCGGGCGTGTTGTGTGGTGGGAGTTTGCGCTGTATGTGTATGTCCTCCTTTCGATTACCGCATCCCTGCTCTTCACCGCATATCAGTTGGGTATGACGCCGTCGTTTTTAGCAAGCGCGCTTTTGTTCGCATAAGCGACTCGGTATACTAGAGCCATGGTAGATATTATTCCAGCGATCCTCCCGCAGAGCCTCGAGGAGTTAACCGATAAGCTTGCACGAGTGCACTTTGCTCCTATGGTGCAAATCGACATTGTCGATGGCATATATGCGCCAAACACCACATGGCCTTTTTCAAATGGTGACAAGTTGCCTGGAGAACCGCTGCACACGCAGGCCACACTTCAGTTTGACCTCATGCTCGCACACCCTGAGGCGCACATAGACGCCTATGTGCGTCTCGGTGCAAAACAACTTATCGTACATGCACGCAGCGAAGGTGCACACGCCGCACTCGAGTTGGTGCGTGAGATGCGACAGGAGTTTGGGCTCCAGGCGGGTATTGCGCTCATGTCTACCGCGCACGAGCAAGATCTACGGTCGTTTGAAGGCCTGTTCGATTTTATACAGGTGATGGGTATCGAGCATATAGGATTCCAAGGGCATTTGTTTGACAAGCGCTCGGCCGACTTGGTAGCGAGCATCCGCGCTGCGCGCCCCCACATGGTGATTCAGGTGGATGGGGGTGTTGCGCTCGGCAATGTCTTGCGCCTCGCGCGCGCTGGTGCGAATCGATTGGTTGCAGGCAGTGCGATTTTTAAAGCACATGATCCGCAGGCGGCGTGTACAGAACTCCACAGAGAAGCAAATTGCGGGTAAAGAACTCACGGTATACTGAGCGTATATGCTCAGTGATACGCGGATAGGGGAGTTAGAAGACATGGCGACGCGTGTGCGCGAAACCATTATCGAAATGCTTTCAACTGCGGGGAGTGGCCACACGGCGGGTCCGTTGGGGATGGCTGACATATTCACCGCGCTCTACTTTCATATACTCAAGCACAACCCCGCGCATCCCGACTGGGAAGAGCGTGATCGCCTCGTCCTTTCAAACGGCCATATTGTACCGGTGCGCTATGCTGCGATGGCGCTCGCGGGCTATTTCCCTGTCGAAGAATGTTTAACACTGCGCAAGTTTGGCTCGCGCTTGCAGGGTCATCCCGAGCGTTTGCGCCTACCAGGGCTTGAGACTACCTCGGGACCCCTTGGCTCCGGGCTTGGGCAAGCTGCCGGCATGGCGCTGGGATTGCGTATGGATGGCAAGAAAAATAGTGTGTACTGCTGCCTCTCGGACGGTGAGCATGATGCGGGGAATCTCTGGGAGTCGGCGATGTTTGCCGGCAATAATAAGTTGGCGAACCTCACGGCGTTTGTCGATAGGAATAATATCCAAATAGATGGTACCACCGAGGAAGTGATGCCGCTGGAGCCCCTACGTGGGAAGTGGGAAGCTTTCAATTGGCACGTACTTGAAATCGATGGGCACAATATGCGCGCGATTATCGACGCCGTTGAAGAAGCAAAAGCTATTACCGAAAGGCCAACAGTCATCATTGCACACACTATCCCCGGTAAGGGTATTAAAGAGATAGAGTATGACTTTAGATGGCACGGGGTGCCGCCCGGTAAGGGGCCCGGTGACAAAGTGCCCGCCGACAAACAAGCTGAGGTTTTTCTGAAAGAGTTGCGCACCCTGCGTGGTACGATCAAGAGCGAACACCAATGATATACGACTCAGCAAAGCTACAAGAGAATATATTTGCACGTCCCGAGCAACAGCCAACGCGCGATGGTTTTGGTGCGGCGCTTATGGAGCTTGGAGAAAAAAATAAAGACGTCGTTGTCCTGTGCGCCGACCTCAGTGAGTCAACGCGCGTCCTTGAGTTTAAAGAAAAATATCCCGAGCGCTTCGTGGAGATTGGGGTTGCTGAACAAAATCTAGCAACTGTCGCCTCTGGTTTGGCCGCATATGGCAAAATCCCATTCATTACTTCATATGCAACGTTTTCACCGGGGCGCAATAATGAACAAATTCGTACCACCATTTCGCTCAACAAGGTACCGGTCAAAATCGCCGGTATGCATGCAGGTGTCTCAGTAGGGCCTGACGGTGCAACCCATCAAGCACTTGAAGATATGGCACTCATGCGTATACAACCCAATATGATGGTTATCTCACCGTGTGATGCTGAAGAAGCTCGTAAGGCGACACTCGCCGCTGCAGCGCATCCGGGGCCGGTGTATATCCGCTTTGCGCGTGAAAAGACGCCGCTTATGACGACCGCGCAGACCCCCTTTGCGCTCGGGAAAGTGCAAATTGTGTGGCTGCCTGAAAAACCGCGTGTCGCTGTTTTTGCAACCGGGCCGCTTGTTTATAATGCGCTGCGCGCAGCACATGAGCTTGAGTCGGACACGCCAGTGTCGGTTATTAACGTGCACACGGTAAAACCACTTGATAGAAAAGCGGTGATAGAAGCTGCTAAAACAGCAGGGGCGGTCGTGGTGGTTGAGGAGCACCAAATTGCCGGCGGGTTGGGGAGTGCTATAGCCGAGGTGCTGGCTGAAGAATTCCCCGTGCCTATGGTGTTTGTGGGGGTGCGTGACCAGTTTGGCCAGTCGGGAGAACCGAAAGAACTCGTCGAGTACTACGGGCTTGGAGTGTCGCACATTACAGAAGCTATACGGCGTGTACACAAACGTGCACATGCACACCTTTCATACACATAATATATGCTCGAAAACGACCAGATCAACTCAATCATCCACCAAAATATCAATGCGGTGATATCGTCCGTTTTCGTCGTGTCGTTCACTGTTGGTATAGGACTTATCGTGTGGCACGCGAGTACAGGAAAGAACCCCATCGCAGACTTTTTGGTAGAAACGAGTGTCACGCGGCAGATGCTCCAATAACTATATTTGCTTGAGGACGTATTCTGTAGGGCGCTTGGCGAGATACTCTTCGAGTTTCTCGCGTGGCAATAGGCCCTCTTGGGCGCCTACTTTCATAACAACAGACATGGCGTTAACGGGACCCCACAAGAGCGCTTCTTCAAATGGTTTACCGAGCGCAAGCGCCGCGGTGACGCTCGAGGCGAAGGCGTCGCCGGCGCCGGTGCGTTCAAATGGCTCGGGTTGGTCGGGATACATCGGAATGTGGTAGTACATACCCGTAGCGCTTTTTGCGTACGCGCCACGACGATCGTCGGTGATGATAACTTCTTTGGGCCCAAGCGCCATAAGTTTGTCGAGCAAAAGTTTTTTGTCGTCAGTAGGCTCCATACCTAAGATGCGCTCCGCCTCTTCTTTATTGACGACAAAAAGATCCGTGCGCTCGTAGATACCTTTGAGCTTCTCGACACCAAGCTTCATCTGGAAAGTGCCGGGTTGGAAGGCGAGTTTGGTGGTGGGGAATTGGGCGAGCCAAGTAACGAGTTGCTCGTGGTAGGGCGCGGAGTTGGCGGCCAGCGAGGAGAGATAAACCCACTTGGGGCCTTCAGTAAGCTCGGGCACACTGTAATTGAATTCCTCGTGCTTCACCAAAATGGTGCGCTCGGTCTCATACCAAAGCACATAGTGATGATTCGTTTTTTTGCCTGCCTCGGTCACCATGAGCGAGGTGTCGACATGCTCTTGGGTCAGTTTATTGAGGCACTCACGGCCAGGGATATCGTCTCCCACATAGGCGCGCAGGGCGGCAGTGAGCCCGAGGCGCGCAGCCGAGACTGCGGCGTTGGCTGA
>CAYSPK010000032.1:0-6526 GCA_964432905.1 uncultured Candidatus Saccharibacteria bacterium
CCCGCACCCCCGCTCGTAGTTCGCTATGAATAACGAATTTTTGTTCCATGCGGGGTAGCTGTTTTTTTTCCATAAAAAACTTTCCCGTGCAAAGGCGCAAGTATCGGACATCGTTTAGCGCCGTTTGGATATGCTCGGGATATATGTTTGCTGCATACAACACCAGCGTTCTGTCTGAACGACCAAATAGCGTCACAAATGGCCACCGCCACGCACGTCTAAGATCTATTTGCGGCTCTTTTTCACAGAGCACACGTTCGACTGTTTGATACGGCAACACCACACCCATATCGTGTTGGTTAAAGCGGATAAGGGGCACACCAGCAGCCGCGGTCACCACCAGGTCGCCGGCGACTGATTCTATAAAGCGAGAGAGCGGATTAAACTGAAATAAACTCGGCACCACTGGTCCACCAAAGAGAGCTTCACTGAGCGCGGAGTTTTTCTCTGCGGCCACACGAACACTGACCGTGTGGGGATTTTCAAAACCAGTGAGCAAAAATTCTGATGACCCATACGTGCTTAGGATCGTGCTTTTCGCATCAACACCCAAAAGTGACGCCACGTAGGTGCGCCATGTTTCGTTAAAACCCTCAGAGCAAAACATTGTGCGCACTCGCAAAGAAGTCCACGACATATGTTCACGCACACCCGTTTCGATAATATCTTTCACAAAAAAAGGGTGTCCGATCAAAATAATTTGCTCGTATATCGTATCCGCTTGCTGTAGAAAAAGAAGTACTGAGTCTTTGTTGTTACCTGCAGTAACTACCGATACGTTGGAGCGCGCGAAAGCAGCAAGCACTGTGGGAAGCGCTGTCGCAACACCAGAGACATACACACCCATAGGAAAACAGATAATGATGAGAGTTTTGTGTGTGTCGATATCGTACAAATCAGCAAATAAAAATTCGTGTATGAATGCGGCCTCTGCTTCTTGATGCGGCCCACGAGGCCACACAGTCGGCACCCCAGAGGTGCCAGAGCTCATAGCTAAAATAGTGTGAGCTTCCGCAACCCCATCCCAACTACGTTCTTTGATAGTATACGGCTTTATATAATTTTCCTTCGTAAGGATCGGGAGTTTTTTGAAATCGTGCATGGTTTCAATATGGTCGAGGCGTACTCTCTGCTTTGCAAGAAAGTCTTTATACGCTGGTACTCGCCGCGCAGCAGCATGAAACAGCTTGAGCGCCTTGCGCTCGCCAGCCTTTTGCCAATACTGTGGGTCTTGCGAACGAACGAGGGTTCGCAATGTTGATACTTGGGCTCGTCCAAACGCGTGCGGAACTGTTTTTGCCTCAAAGGTTTGTAGGGACCGGAGTACGGCAAGCTCGCGCGGGTTGTGCTTCATAGTTTATGAGATACCGAGTGTCGGGTCGTCTTTCAGCAGCTCGGCGAGAGCTTCAAGCTCAGAGTGGAGCGACCTATCCTCAACAACCGGCTTGGTACAGGTACGCACCAAGTCGACCAAACGTTTACCCTCAGAAGAAAGTTTTGGGTATGCGTTGGTGAGCGAGACAGCCTGGGCAAGTGTAAAGAGTTCGAGCGCCTGCACATACCGGGTGTTAGTCGCCACCCGATCAGCTATAAGCGCCGCATCGGTCCCCATACTCACCACATCTTGGTTGTCTGCATTGGTTGAAATACTGTGGAGCGAGTGTGGATATGCGAGCGACTGGTTGTGTGCGGTTGTCGAGGTGGCAACGAACTGCATACCTTGGAGTGCCAACGTGAGCCCCGGTTGCTGCATATTAAGAAACGGCGAGAAGGTCCTATTTACTCCTCGATTGAGAAAAAAGTTAATACGACGCTTAGTAAGTAAACTTGTTTTTACTAATCCAATTTTGAGGTGGTCGACCGCTGTGGCAATGTAGTCTCCATGGAAATTACCCCCGTGCAAGAAACGCTCACCCTCAACATCAACCACGGGATTATCGGTCACTGCATTAAGTTCAGTGGTTATCGTGTCATACGCGACTTGTTGCACATCAAGTACTGGCCCCAAAATTTGTGGCAAGCAGCGGAATGAATAGACTTCTTGTACATCTTCAGGGATAACTCGATGCTCCTCCTTGACCATTTCTCGCGACTGAAACTCCATACGGTCACGCAATAATTGTGAGTCTTGAAACAAAGTGCGTAGCGCCGCAGCTATTGCTGCCTGGCCTTTATGTGGGCGCACCTTTTGCAAGAGTGGGTCGAACGCATCAGGAAACGCGTGGACAAGTTCGAGCCCAAGCGCACCAGCGCGGGTCGCCACATCAACGCTTCGTTTCGCGTCAACCACCAAAAGCGCCGCGATGCCGGTCATAACTGATGTGCCGTTTATAAGTGCGAGACCCTCTTTAGGCCCAAGGCTAAGTGGCTGCTGCCCAAGCTGTTTGAGTATGGATGCGGTGTTCCTGCGCACCCCACCATACATCGACTCTCCTTCGCCGATAAGCGCGAGCGCTATGTGCGCAAGCTGCACCAAATCGCCGCTGGTCCCCACTGCACCATGCTCGGGGATAATAGGGGCGATACGCTTATTGATAAAAAATATAAGCTGGTCGATCACCTCCTCCGAAACACCCGAATACCCTTGCGCGAGCGTATTGAGTCGATCAATCATCGCGGCAAATACAAACCGTTCAGGGAGCGCGGGGCCAACGCCTGAGGCGTGACTGCGAATGAGGTTATATTGTAAATCCTGCAATTGCCCTTTCGCAATAATATGTGAAGCCATGGGGCCAAACCCCGTGTTCACCCCATACGCCACACCTCCAGCCGCTTTCTTCTCTACAAACGCATGCGTCTTGCACACCCGCGCACGAGCCTCAGCGGTCACTTCAACAGAAAATCGTTTGTTCACACACCGATCGATATCTAGGGGGGTGAGTGGGGCGCTGCCTATCTGTACTACTGTTTCAGAAGAATCTGCCATGCTTTTCGAAATTATGTAAAACGACTACCTTTTCAAGATCTCGCGGACTTTGTCCACCACCATACCTGGCGGCGTATCCGCTTTCACGAGATAAAACACTGGCTCATACAGCTCGATGGCTTTGATAATGCGGTCAGAATCTGGGTTTAGGTTCGTGAGCATGATAACCGGTACCGCTTGGCCATAAGCTGCATTTTTGCGCAGCGCCTCGAGCATAGTGATCCCGTCGGAGCCTGGCATCTTTATATCAAGAAGGATGACATCTGGTTTTTTACGCAAAGCGAGGTCGAGTCCCTCGGCGCCATCGCCAGCTTCAATGACTTGGAAACCACTCTCACGCATCTTCTCACTCAATAACATACGGAGAGATTTTTCATCTTCAACGATGAGCACTGTGTGAGCTTCTGTGGGCATGGCGCTAGTATACCGCGCTTTTATATGTAAGGGAAAATACCTGTGGGTACCCCTCTTGTTGGTGCCCCCGCGAGGAATCGAACCTCGATAGCCGGCTTAGAAGTCCGGAGTTCTATCCATTAAACTACAGGGGCGGTATAGTGTGCTCGTGTACAATACCATTGTGCCACAGCGATGACTAGATTTCTGAAACAAAAATATTGGCATGAGCTTTTCGAGGCGGGTGTCGCGCTCAAGGCGTTTAATAGTGTGTGGGAAATAGCGGGCGGCCTACTCTTACTCACGCGGCTACACTCGTGGCTCTCACACCTGATAGTCGTGGCGACGAGCTATGTGCTTGTGGGCGAGCGCCACGAATTTATCGTGCACCTACTCGACACCCAACTGCAGCATCTCAATGTCGTCTCCACGCGCACCTTCGTCGGTATCTACCTGCTCTTCCACGGCATTATGAACGCCTTTTTGGCATACAACCTCTACCGCAACCGCCTCTGGGCCTACCCAACCATGATCGTCTTTATCTCGATCTTCTTTGTCTACCAACTCTATCGGCTCATGCACACGCACTCACTCACCCTCTTGGCAGTGAGTATCTTCGACATACTCTTTATCATCCTCACGTGGCACGAGTGGCGCCACCAAGCGCACAAGCGTCAGCGCGCGCTCGAACCTACCGGCGCCGCAGATTCAAACAAGTAGAGTGGGCCGGCGTCGCCACCGGTCGCCAAAATCATCGCTTGGCTTTCAAGACCCATGAGCTTTCTGGGCTCGAGGTTGGTGACAAAGGCGCAGCGCTTCCCCACCAACTGGATGAGGTCGGGAAAATACTTGGCGATGCCCGAGACCACTTGGCGCTTCTCGGTGCCAAAATCAACTTCAAGGCGCAGCAACTTCTCCGAGCCTTCAACCGGCTCGGCCGAAAGGATCTCGCCGATGCGGATCTCCACCTTTTTAAATTCATCTATTGAAATGTAATCACTCATGGGCGTATCTTAGCTGTTTTTGCGGCGACGGTCGAGATAACTCTGGAGGATGAGTGCCGCCGCGGACGCGTCGTGGTGCTCGGGCTGGGCTTTGGCCCGCACGCGTTCCGTCGTTCGCCCCGAAGCACCTTGTACTTGCCTCTCGGCTTGGGCACTCGTAAAAAACTCGGGCTCAAATTCAACAACAATCCCTGCCTCCTGCAGCTTTTCGGCAAAAGCCTCGATGTCGCGCATGATAGGGTTTGGCTTGCCGCTCAAATCGCGCGACTCGCCCACGACGGCGACTTTCACCTCGTTCTCTTTGATAATATCGAGCACCTCCCCGAGCGCCCCTGCCCCACCCTCGACGGTGCCTAAAGGAAACGCTATCACCGCCCCCTCGTCTGAGACGGCGACCCCGATGCGCTTTTTGCCATAATCAATACCGAGATATTTCACCCGCCGATTGTACGCGGTTTTCTCTAATTTCTCCACTTATATAAAAATGGCCGCCCGGAGTGCCGGGCGGCCACAAACACACTTGCGCACGAGCACTACGAAGGCAGGTGCAGCGAGTATCCTTCCACCCTCCTGCCTCCTTTCCCTCCGTTGTATATTTTAATCTCCACGCCAGGCGCCCACTTACTGAGACACGTGGTAAGCTGTTTGGCACTGGTCGTGAGGGTGGCTTTGGCGCTTGGGCTGTTAGTGCAGAGCTCCTCCAATATAAAGTCTCGCGACACCTCGTTCCCAGCTTGTTCAAGGAGAAGACAGAGTAGCTCGAACTCCTTCTTCTTCAGCTCCTGAGGCGGTTCTCTTCCTCCATACAAGACCGCCGTCGGCACCCAGTGGAATATAAGCGGGCCAATCTCTATGGGAACGTCCTGCGTAACGTCTTGTAGCCCACGAGAAACATTACCGACCCCTTCCAGCGATTCGCCTCTTAGCCGATACAATTCGGCACCATCAGTGCATTCAATCCAAATACGTAACTGATGTCTCCTAAAGAGGATGTTGAGTGCGCTCACCAAACCGGGAACTCTGTTCCGCGCCCGTGAATCCTGGTTTCCAAAAACGCCCAGCCGCGCTTCGCGCTGAGATAGACTATCTTCCCCGCGCTCCCAAAGAAGGGCGAGGAGTTTTATTTCTTTTTCTGATAGATACAGATCCTGACCACCACCAGAAACCCGCAGTGGCCGCTTATGGAGAGTAAAGCCCCCCACCCACTTCACCACAGTCGGCAATTCAAACAAAGATTCGGTTTCTACTACCGCATCCATCCCACACCTCACCTGTTTATTGTGCGGCGCCGAAGACACCACTTCCACCAAACACCGTACAGTAAAAAGTCTAAAAGTCAATTATTGGATGTGGTCTACCAAATACTTCCAGATGGCATACATGGCGTAGGTGTCGAGCTTGCAGTAGGTCTTGAGGTCATTGGCGATGACGCTGCGCTCCAGTGGGCCCTGCGAGAGCATCGTCCACCATGCGTCGGAGGCTTGGGCCCCGCCGTGGATACTCAGCTCTTTGTATTGGAGCTCGGGCACGAGCGCGGGCAACACATACTTAATAGACACGCTGCCGCGAAACTCGGGGTGCACGAAGTACTGCTTATGAAACACATCCTTCAGGTCGTAGAACTGTGAGATGGTCCGCTCGAGAAACGCGCGATGCTCGGGCAGGCGCGCCGCGAGCTTTTTGTGCACATCCATCTCAAATGACTTGTTCCACGCGACGATGGTCCCCTCTGCGCCTATATGCTCTTCTAAAAGGCGCACCACCGCCTCGGACGGGTCGCTCTGCTCCATATGGAGATATTCGACATGGCTCAACTCGCCTTGGGGCTCGCGCAAGATATGGAGCGAAAATTGGAACGGCACCTTATCAAACGGGCGAAAGCCCGAGAAGAGTGGTATCGCGGGCGAGAAGGTTTCGTAGTCGAGAAAGTAGAGCGGGAATGCAAGTGGCGCGAGCTCCTCGCGGATAGCGTCAATATCGATCATTGGCTCGCCGCGACGGTGGGCGACGACCTGGTTGTGCTGGGTGTCAGAAAGGTCAAAGTCCAGCGGCACATCATTGAGATCAAAAATTTCCTGCTCGACGAGGACTTGGAGCTTCTTCTTGCTTGCACCGATGCGCGCCAAGTCATGCACCGAGTAGCTCGGCACCTGGGGGTTAGAGTAGGCAAAAGTGGTGCAGTGGTTGCTGCGACCTTGGAAGA
>CAYSPK010000033.1:0-6516 GCA_964432905.1 uncultured Candidatus Saccharibacteria bacterium
GAGCACCATGGCATACGGCAGTAATGCTTCGAAAAGCTGTGGGTTTTTCTCGGGCGCGTCATGGAACGCAATACGGTCTTTCTCAGCAACACTAAGATACCATTTGAGTCCTTTGATGCGCTCGCGCATAAGGGCCCCCTCTTTAGTAACCCGCGGCATGATGAAGCTAAATACCACAATGATGATGCCTGAGATAACCCCCGCGAGCACTGCTGCAGTACCCAACTTGAGACTTGAAACCACAATACCACTAAGCACTGCCATAGTGAGCCCCGCAGCAAAGTATGCATTTCGGATAGTGGAAGGATTTTTTGCGAAAAATTTTTTCGCAACCACAGAACCATACACACCCGACTGGATAGCGCTAATGTGTGTATAAAATTTATTTTTAAGACCTGAGAGTGTCGCCGTATCTCCTTGAGTAAAGACCGCGTTTGAAAATAGCCCATCTGCCAGAGCACTATCAAATGACACGAGACCCTCATTAGGCTTTAGACGATGGAGTGTGTAATCGGTGTGTGTAAGAAACAACACTTTTTCATTAATGCGTTGGAGTGACAAATATCCGCGCGTGGCGAGATAGATAATCTCTGCCGAAATAGCCTGATTGAGAGCACCGCCTTCTTTGAGCACTGCGGCTACTTCAAGCGGGGTGAGATTATCGGGCGCCTCATACTCAGGAATAATCGTGCCCGACCCGCGCGGGTCACGACCCTTCACCCACCAAACCCCTGTCATACCTATGAGCACGAAAAGCGGCAGGCCCAGTACCCAATTATCAAGCAGCGTCTGCAAGAGTACTTGCCACCATGTTGATTTGGAAACCAACCCCTTCGGGAAACCAACCGCAACCGTCAACCCCTCACCACTGCTGAGTATACCGTTGCTGCTGAAATGAATAGCCTGTGCGGTGTCTGATGCTGCGTCGAGCACGCACCCAGCTGTTGCCCCCGACACTCCCTGGTAGCATGCGGTTTGGAGTGCATCTCTAGAGACCGCTTTTGGTAACGTCACGGTCGCACTCGCCTGGAGTATTGGCACCTGCCAGCCGTTACCGGTAACGTTCCAATAGAGCTCGTCGCGCGTGTCAAAATAGGTAATCGCCCGCTCGATGTGATACGAAATTATATAGGTATGTACGCCCGAAATAGTTTTATTAGCATCACCAATTTTAATCTCTTCGTTGGGGCCGGAGCGCGTCTGGGTAAAAGAATACGCAGCACCAGACTCATCGGTCACACGCATATTGCTTAACCCGACAGAGGTAGCACCAAACGACGTGTCATATACAACTGGAATATCGCGATAGATACCGTGTTTTTCAATTGGGCCAAAGTCGTACACTATCGTCTCGGCAACATCAACCGAGGCGTCAGCATTAATATGCAGCCCTGATGAAAACTGCAGTATCTGCTCGCCCACGCCCAGAGCGTGGGCGACAAACGCAAAAGCGAACACAGCGCTTAGTGTGGCACTAAGTAGCAGTGTTCGCTTCATACTGTGTGCTTAGAATTTTACAGCGACCGGCTCGCGCGCAGCTTCGTTCTCACCAAGTTCGAAGTACTGCATAGTCTCAAACTTAAACAGAGAGGCGATGATATTACCTGGGAAGACGTGCATAGCGGTCGTGAGGTCGCGCACGTTGCCGTTGTAGAAGCGGCGTGCCGCTTGGATCTTATTCTCCGTGTCCGAGAGCTCATTTTGGAGCGCGAGAAAATTTTGGTTTGCCTTAAGGTCTGGGTATGCCTCGGCAACCGCAAAGAGCGACTTGAGTGCGCCCGAGAGCATGTTCTCGGCTTGGCCCTTTGCCTCGGCACCTTGGGCGTTCATAGCGGCAGAGCGCGCGTTAGTGACATTCTCGAACGCTTCGCGCTCGTGGGTAGCGTAGCCCTTTACGGTCTCAACGAGGTTAGGGATGAGGTCGTAGCGGCGCTTGAGCTGCACGTCTATGTCGGCCCATGCCTCCTTGGTGCGCTGCACGAGCGTCACAAAGTGGTTATACGCAAAAACGACATACAAAGCTGCTAATACGAGGACGCCTAGGACGATGTATAAAGTATTCATGTCGAAATTGTACCACACCTACACAAAAAACAAGTAGCAAAAAACCCCGTCATCCTGCGGGGCTTTTTGCTTAGTGTTTACCCAAGTGACTTGATATATCAAGTCACTCCACAACATGGATTATTTAATAATCCATACCGCCCATGTCAGGCATTGATGGCTCCTTTTCGTCTTTTGGCTCCTCGGCGATAAGCGCCTCGGTGGTGAGGAGGATAGCTGCGGCTGATGCTGCACGCTGCAAGCCAGTGCGAGTCACCTTCACTGGGTCGATGATGCCTTCTGCGAGCATGTCAGCTACGATCACATTTTTTGCTGCATCATACCCCGCGTTACCCTTACCCTGTCGCACTGCCTCAACAATCACACCCGCATCAACACCCGCGTTTGTAGCAATTTGACGCAAAGGCATTTCGAGAGCTTTTAAGAGGGTTACATAGCCCACTCGTTCATCAGGGGTCAGTTTAAGATCTGTTTTCTTTTCATTTGCGTCACGCAGAGTTTTTGCAGCCTTCACGAGCGCGGTACCACCTCCCACAACGATTCCTTCTTCGATAGCAGCTTTGGTCGCATTAACCGCATCTTCAATCTTGAGCTTGAGATACTTCATCTCGGTCTCGGTCGCCGCACCTACGCGGATAACTGCTACACCGCCCGAGAGTTTCGCGAGACGCTTTTCAAGATTTTCTTTATCGAACTTTGAATCAGTATTCCTGATTTGGCCGCGGATTTGCTCGATGCGCGCATCAATCTCTTTCTTGCTGCCCTTACCGTCAACGATAGTTGTCTTGTCTTTCGTGGCAATGACCTTGCCTGCATGCCCCAGCATTTGGAGTGTTGCGTTTTCAAACTTGGTGCCCGTCTTTTCTGAAATGACTTCGGCGCCCACCGTTGCGGCAATATCCTTGAGCATCTCCTCCTTGCGGTCACCATAGCCCGGCGCCTTCACCGCGAGCACGTTGAATGTGCCGCGCAGCTTATTGAGGACAAAGGTTGTGAGGGCCTCGCCGTCGACATCGTCTGCGACAATGACGAGCTCTTTGCGGCCCGACTGCGCAACCTTCTCGAGGACGGGGAGCACCTCTTGGATGCTCGAGATCTTCTTGTCGGTGATGAGGATGTGTGGGTCCTTGTACGACGCTTCCATGCGCGATGGGTCGGTCACCATATAGGCCGAAACATAGCCCTTATCAAACTCCATACTCTCAACGATCTCTTTTTCAATATTGAGGCTTTGCGACTCTTCAACCGTCACCACGCCATCCTTGCCCACCTCTTTAATAGTATCGGCAATGATGGTGCCAATCTCCTCAGACTCAGCAGATATGGTTGCTACTTGGCGGACCTCTTCGTCACTTTGGATTTTCTTTGCGAGAGACTTCAGCGCATCAACCGCCTCGCCTGCTGCCTTTTCGATACCAGCGCGCACACCCATAGCCGAAAGGCCCATTTCCGTATGCTTCATACCCTCTTCGACAAGCGCTTGGAGGAGTACTACCGAAGTAGTCGTACCATCGCCCGCAATGTCGTTGGTTTTGGTCGCCACCTCTTTTACAATTTCTGCGCCCATATTTTCGAACTTATCTTTGAGCGAAATTTCTTTCGCAATAGAGACACCGTCGTTGGTAATAGTTGGGCCGCCGTAGCCTTTATCGAGCGCGACATTGCGCCCGCGGGGGCCGAGTGTGACCTTCACGGCGTTTGCCGCCTTGTCGACACCACTTTTGAGTGCGCGACGTGCTTTTTCATTAAACAAAATTTGCTTTGCCATACTGTTTGGTAGGAATTACGGTCTATTAATTACTGAGCAATAACTGCCAAGATGCTCGCCTCCGGCAAAATGAGATATTCGACACCACCAACCTTAATTTCGTCATAGCCATACTTCGAGAACATCACACGCTCGCCCACATGGACCGAGACCGGCATGATGCTGCCGTCCTCTGCGCGGCGGCCAGGGCCGACCGCGACAACCGTGCCCTGCTCGGGCTTCTCTTTTGCAGTGTCGGGGATAAGGATGCCAAAAGCCGACATAGTCGCCGACTCCTCGGCAGAGAGCGGCTTAATGAGTACGCGGTCGCCCAACGGGACAACACCGACTGAGTTTGTAATAATTTTTGGAGCGCTTTTGGGTGCGCTCTTCTTTGTCGATTTTGATACCTTTTTCTTTGTTTTTTTCATGGCGAAAAACGCTTAATTTGAGTAATAAAAAACACTCATTTGTTCGCACCGATCGTTCATAAATATAGACAAAAATGGACACTAGTCAATTGCACCGAGGCACCCCTTGTGGTATGCTCTCTACCAATGACCATCCACGGCATATTGCCGTTCATCGAGATAGTCCTTGCGATCGCGCTTATTGTCTCTGTACTACTACAGCAGACGGGGGCAGCGCTCGGAGGCGCATTTGGTGGAGATAACTTCTCTGCGGCATATCATACGCGCCGCGGTTCAGAGAAGTATCTTTTCTATGCGTCTATAGCTCTTGGCCTACTGTTCGCTATAAACTCATTTGCTCTGTTCTTGTGGCACTAGCCGCCCTCTCTTATTAGTCTAGTTCTCCCGCGCACCATGCGCTCATATTCTCACTCCTCATTTATTTCTCGGGTGATAGCTGCATCACATGCTCTACGTGGCAGGGGCAGTTTTACTGGCCGCGCGCTTTTTTACTTTTTTTCGACACTACTCATCGTGAGCGTGGCGGGACTTGTCTATCTCACCAATCAGGCCTTTTTAGTCGCAGACCCGGCACATGGCGGCTCGTGGCAAGAAGGCATCGTCGGGACACCACGGTTTATCAACCCCGTGTTAGCCGTCTCTGATGCCGACAAGGACCTCACCTCATTGGTATATTCTGGGCTTCTCAAAGCAACGCCAGCAGGCTCCTTCACTCCTGACTTAGCCGAGCGCTGCGACATATCTGAAGATGGTCGCACCTACACGTGCCAATTGCGCCCGGGTCTCGCCTTCCACGACGGATCTCCTGTAACCGCAGATGATGTTGTATTCACTATTGAGAAGACACAGGACCCTGCGCTCAAAAGCCCACAATTTGCAAACTGGAATGGTGTGGTGGTACAAAAAATTTCAGACACAGAACTCTCCTTCACCATCAAGCAAGCATACGCACCTTTTATCGAAAACCTCACACTGGGTATTTTACCAAAACATCTTTGGAAGGATGTGTTGGACCAAGACTTCGCCTCCGCGCAGCTTAATACATCACCCGTCGGCTCTGGCCCCTACCGCCTCGAGGCGGTTACTCATGCACCAAGCGGTATCGCGACAGCCTACACACTCAGTGCATTCTCTGGCTATGCGCTCGGCGAGCCTTACCTCTCAACCCTTCAATTTAATTTTTACCAAAACGAGGACGAGCTTATTGGCGCGCTTACGCGTGGCGACATAGAAGCCGCCGGGGGGATATCGCCAGATCGCCTCAGCGAGCTCACAAAATTCCATACAGAGCGTGCGCCACTCAATCGTATTTTTGGTGTCTTCTTTAATCAAAACCAGTCCGAGGTACTGCGCGACAAAGCAGTACGCCAAGCGCTCAACGACTCAATCGATCGCGACGCGCTCATTAATACCGTACTTCACGGCTATGGCAAAGCACTCCAAAATCCACTACCTCCAAGTGTTTTACCGCAAAGCAGTACTGGTGAAACTGAGTCCACCCAAGACGATGCACTCGCTCGAGCAAGGCAAACGCTAGCTGATGCTGGTTGGGTGCCGGGACCGGATGGGATACTCACCAAAACGACCGGCACTGGGAAAAACGCGTCGATCCAGACCCTGCAATTCACCCTCGCGACAGGCAACGTGCCTGAGCTACGTGCCGCAGCTCAATATCTCACTACCGCGTGGCGTAAAATTGGTATCGATGTGACCGTGTCTGTGTATGACCAAGGTGATCTAGCGCAGCAGGTTATCCGTCCGCGCAAATTTGATGCACTCTTGTTTGGCGAAGTTATCGGTCGCGAACCGGATCTTTTCGCCTTTTGGGACTCGAGTCAGCGTAATGACCCGGGGCTCAACATTGCTCAGTACGCAAATCCTGCAGTTGATGCGCTCGTAGAGCAATTGCGCAGCTCGCACGACGAAAACTTACGTACTTTGTTGTTCAAACAGTTTTCACTTGATATCCAAAAGGATATACCTGCCGTATTTCTCTATGCGCCCGATTTCGTGTATATTGTTCCTAACAGTGTACAGGGGCTCGACCTAGGCTTCGTTGAGGGGCCGAGCGACCGCTTCTTGAGTATCGTCGGGTGGCATAAAGAAACAGACTATGTCTGGCCATTCTTCGCTCGAAATCACTACTAGTAGTAATCATAGATAATTTTATATGGAAGAGAAAAAAACAAAAGGTCGGCGCGCCTTCGCGCGTCCGCACAGTGGTGCGCGAGGAGGCCGCCCGCACCCGCGACCGCATCGCCGAGGGCCTCGCGA
>CAYSPK010000034.1:0-6486 GCA_964432905.1 uncultured Candidatus Saccharibacteria bacterium
AAGATATTTCACATGACCAGACAAAAAATGCTCTTTCCTATGCGCGCACCGGTGCTGCTATCATCATCGAGCAACGCAACCTTACCTCTGGAGTACTTCTTGCAGAGATTAACCGTATTCTCACGCACGAAGAAACCATGCATGCCATGTCTGCTGCGGCGCGGTCCTTTGCCCGCGTAGATGCCGCTAAGACCATCGCTGAGGCCCTCCTCTCGCTTGCCCTTTCGCACGAAGTGTAAGTAGGGTATAACAGGCTGTATGTCAGAGGTTGTTACGCGCATAGCACCATCACCCACGGGGCAGATGCATATCGGCACCGTACGCACGGCGCTTTTTAACTATTTGTTTGCCAAGCAACATAACGGAACCTATTTTGTACGAATCGAAGACACCGACCGCGAGCGCAATAGAGAGGAGTGGGTAGATGCTATCTGGGAAGATTTTGCGTGGTGCAAACTCCCTCCTGATGCAAAATATCGTACATCTGAGCGCTTAGAGCGCCATATTGAGTTGCTGGGCATCCTGATAGATTCCGGCAAAGCGTATGTATCAAGAGAACCAAAAAAAGATGACCCTTCACAAGAAGTTGAGGTGGTGCGTTTAAAGAATCCTAATACTTCCATAACGTTCAAAGATCTTGTGCGCGGGGAAATTACTTTCGACACTACCGATTTGGGAGATTTTGTTATTGCTCGCTCAATTACCGACCCTCTGTATCACTTTGCAGTAGTAGCAGACGATGGAGACGCTGGCGTAACACACGTACTACGCGCAGAAGAGCATATATCTAATACGCCGAGACAAATTTTAATTCTTAGGGCACTTGGTTTTGCGCAACCTGAGTATGGGCACTTTCCGCTTATACTCGCACCTGACCGTTCAAAACTCTCAAAAAGAAAGCATGGCGCGTCTATAGAGAATTACCGCGCTCAAGGTTTTATACCGGAAGCGGTCATTAACTACTTAGCACTCCTAGGCTGGAATCCTGGCACCGAACAAGAGCTGTTTACCCTCGAGGAGTTGGTGGACATCTTTTCATTGGAGCGGGTTCATAAAGCGGGTGCAATATTTGATATAGAAAAAATGCGCTGGTTCAACCACGAACACATGAAGCGACTTTCGGATGACGTGTTTATTGAACGGCTCCGCGCTTTTGCAAACAGAAACATCGACCCACGCGTAGCTCCTCTGCTCAAAGAACGTGCGATGACGCTTGGAGAAGCGGTGGATTTACTCGACACCGAATTCGACTTCATGCGCGCTCCTGCCGTTTTTGACGCATCTCTCCTACTCAATAAAGGGAAACTCGAAGCTGAAGTAGTCAAGAAACACCTAGAGAACATTAAAGAGCAGTTGGCAACCGTGCCGACCGGAGATCTTACTCCTGAGAGCCTAAAGCAGCAGCTCATGCCGTATGCCGACCAAGAGGGTAGGGGCGCCGTACTCTGGCCCTTACGGGTCGCCTTGTCTGGAAAGGAGAAATCGCCTGATCCTTTCACAATCATTTGGCTTATTGGCACCCAAGAAGCAACAAACCGTATTGAGACGGCTCTGAAATTGCTTTAAAATAGAGGGATGCAACCCCCGCGCACACGCAGGCTCTTGGTCTTGTGCTCAATTGCTTTGCTCGCGCTCATGTTTGTGCCACTCACAAGCACCCTTCACGCTCAAAGCGTTGATGATTTGCAAAACTCTATCGTTCAAAGTACAAATCAAATCGATCAACTCAAACAAGAAATCGCGAAGCTGCAAACCCAGCTTAATGCGACGCGTAACCAAAAGCAGACGCTTCAAAATGCCGTAACCGCACTCGATCTTAATATTAAAAAGATAACTGCGAGCATTTCGCTCACCAACGCACAAATTGCACAAAAGGATGCCCAGATAACGAAACTTTCCAAAGGTATCGCCACCACGACAATAAAAATTGGCGATGTGCGTGGTGGAGTGGGCTATACCCTCAACGAACTTAAGACCCTCGATGATGAACCGGTGGTCATGGCGCTTCTTTCTGGATCAACACTTTCAAGTATTTTTGACCAGATGGCAGCTCTTGAGGCGCTGCGTTCTGGGCTCCAGAATAAAATTACTCAACTTGGAGATCTCAAAGACACATTACAAAGTAATAAATCGAGTGCGCAAGAAAAACGCAAAGAGCTCGCACAGCTGCAAGCTAATTTGAACCAACAAAAGCAGGGGCTCGCTATTGCTCGGCAATCACAAAGCGATCTTTTGGCGCAAACAAAAAATCAGGAGTCTACCTATCAGTCGCTCATTGCACAAAAGAAAGCGCAGCAAGCAAAGTTTGAACAGGATCTTCTGAAATATGAATCGCAACTCAATCTCAAGGTGACCCCGGGGAGTCTACCTGCTAGCGGCTCTGCGCCACTTCAGTGGCCACTTGATAACATCATCATCACCCAATACTTTGGCAATACGCCGTTTGCCACCGCCAACCCACAGGTATACAACGGCAAAGGCCACACCGGCATCGACTTTGGTGTGTCCCCCGGCACGCCCGTGCACGCCGCCCGCGGCGGGGTAGTGCTCGGTTCTGGCAACACAGACGCAACGTGCCCAGGCGCTTCATTTGGAAAGTGGGTATTTATTAAACACGACGACGGACTCTCGACCTTGTATGCCCACTTAGCAAGCTACAACGTGTCGAAAGGGGACTCGGTCGTCGTAGGTCAAGTGATAGGGTATTCAGATACCACAGGCTATGCTACGGGCCCGCACTTGCACTTTGGCGTCTATGCAAGTTCTGGTTCAGAGGTGGCTTCGTTCCCCTCAAGTAGCTGCAAGGGTAAGACATACACCATGCCCGTGGGCGATGTCACTGCGTACCTCAACCCGCTTTCGTATCTCCCCAAGCTGTAGCCTATCCCCAGACCCCTCTGTCGCACCCTCACACATACCGCATACTTAAGTATGCGGTGCCTTGTGGCTCGGTCGAGCCGCGTATACTAATTTCTCACTTTCTTCATACACATGAAAATACTCCACATGGTCGCGTTCATTCTCACAGTGGTCGGCGCTCTCAACTGGGGCCTCATTGGTATCGGTTGGCTCGCTGGCGGTGCAAATTGGAATGTAGTGCACATGCTTGTGGGTAGCTGGGCTCAGCTCGAGGCGTTGGTCTATGTGCTCGTTGGTCTCTCGGGTGCATGGCTTATCATCGGACACAAAAAGGACTGCAAGGTATGTAGCGCCTAACAAAACACCCCGCGCAAGCGGGGTGTTTTGTTACATGCTATACTGGGTTTTCTATGGGAGACGCGCTCACGATACATCATTTGCGCAAAGTGTATGATGGCGGCACTGAAGCACTCAAAGGAGTTTCACTTTCAATAGCTGAGGGTGATTTTTTTGCACTTCTTGGTCCCAACGGGGCAGGGAAGACCACCCTTATCGGTATTCTTTCTGGGCTGGTTGCCAAGACCAGCGGTACGGTCAAAGTCTTTGACACATCTATAGACGAAAACGCTCCACTTGCCAAAACACATATCGGCCTCGTGCCTCAAGAATTCAATTTCAATATTTTTGCAAAAGTGATCGACATTATTGTCGCACAAGCGGGGTACTATGGCATCCCCCGCACAGAGGCACTCCCGCTAGCAGATGAGCTCCTGCGCGACCTGGGACTTTGGGAAAAGCGTGATATGCCAGCCCAAGCACTTTCGGGTGGTATGAAGCGCCGCCTCATGATAGCGCGCGGGCTCATACACGCACCTCGCCTCCTCATTTTAGATGAACCAACTGCCGGCGTTGATGTTGAAATGCGTCTTGGTATGTGGGACTTTTTGCGCAAACTCAACAAAAGCGGCACCACCATTATCCTCACCACACACTATCTCCAGGAAGCGGAAGAGTTGTGCCGCAACGTCGCTATCATCAACAAGGGAGAAATTCTTGTGAATGAACCGATAGCAACACTGCTCGAGCGCCACGGCAAAGGCAACCTTGAAAAGGTATACCTCGAATTAACTAGACCCGCATAATTCTATGACTCCACACAAAATTTGGATCGGCTATTACACCATGCTGCGCGGCGAGTTTGTCCGTATCGTGCGCATATGGTCGCAAACTTTACTACCACCAGTCGTGACGACTTCGCTCTACTTCCTTGTATTTGGTACCTTCATCGGCTCGCAGCTCGCACCGATACACAGCTTCCCGTATATCCAATTTATCGTTCCGGGACTCATCATGATGTCGGTTATCACGAGCTCGTACATGAACACCGTCTCAACCTTCTACTTTGCAAAATGGACGCACACGTTGGATGAAATTCTTGTATCACCAATGCCTAGTTGGGTGGTTATTGCTGGGTTCGTCAGCGGTGGAGTACTACGCGGAATGCTGGTCGGTATACTCGTGCTCATCGTATCTCTCTTCTTTACCCACCTCCTTATCTGGAATGCGCTGGCCCTTATCCTCGCTGTGATACTTACATCAGTGCTCTTTTCGCTCGGCGGCCTCATTAACGGCGTGTTTGCGAAAGGTTTTGACGGTATCTCCATTGTCCCGACCTTCGTCCTCACGCCACTGACCTACCTTGGCGGTGTCTTTTACTCGATCTCACAGTTCCCACCATTTTGGCAAAAAGTATCACTCCTCAATCCGATACTCTACATGATCAACGCGTTTCGCTATGGCTTTTTAGGCGTCAGTGACATCAATATTTTTATCTGTTTCGGGGTGCTCATCACATTCCTCGTGCTTTTCGTTGGCATTATTCTATACCTCTTCCGCAGAGGCATTGGGGTTAAAAATTAGTGGCGATTTATTTTTTTGGGCGCTGCCACTCTGTGTGATCGAGTAAACTAATTTCGAGTTTAGAAACTTTGCGCAGTCTGCGCAGCATTTTTTTTGGCACAGCAGGGAAGTGCAGTGTTGCATCAAGATCCTCTGCAATATCCTCAAGACTCTCCCCCGACATCACCCAAAATGCTGGGTCGTAGCGGCGCATGTCAAACGGCTTTGAGTACGTGCGCATGCTCTTGCGCCCATCGTGCATGTAGTACTCGTGGAAATACGACATCGCGAGTTCACGCACGGTTTTATATATCGGGTCGCGCCAGCGCAATATGCCATGGTTTGTCTTGCTCATGGCACCCCACAAGCCATCTTCTTTAAACAACGCGACGACATGGTCTTCATCTTCAGCGATAGTTTGCACATCGAGCAACAGCGGTACCCCACCGTGGTAGGCGAGGGAAGCGGCGGCAAACATTGCACCCTCGATACACTGTGCGGTCTGCTTTGCGACCACACGCCTGGTCGAAAGCAAGTCCCCCGTCATATCAAAATTTATCGAGAGGGTATCGAGGTAGTCTTGGATCTTCTGCGGTGTTGAAAGTTTTTTGAGTACCGCTGCCACCTCGGGGGAGAGTGCGGCGCGCACCTTTTTTGTATATGCCGGCATGTGGCTATTCTACCACGCCTCGCTGGCGTATACGTCGCACAATATATCTTTTGCGACACTTAGCTAGGGAGAAAGCCGCGCTATACTAAGTCCATGCCAATCATGTCTGAGATTCTCGCCCCCATCCTCGGCCGCATACTCATTGGTGGATTCTTTCTGTGGCATGGGATCGAGCACGCACTTAACCTCCCCCAAACTGTTGAACAACTGACCGCCGCAGGTATACCATGCGCATTTGCGGCCGCCACACTGATGGTCGCTATTGAAGCCGTTGGCGGCATGCTGATCATCGTGCATACATATATTGCACCAACCGCACTTATATTATTTGTGTACGAGCTCCTCATATTAACTCTGGCATTTATTGTAGCGGCTCCCAGCTTGGATACATTTGTGACCTATATAGCACTACTCGGCGGCTTGCTATTGCTCGTAAATTACGAGAAGCAAGCCGCCGAGCATGTGCGCACAAAGCGTCGATACTAACTTTATTTTATAGTGACCGCTGACGCGATCTTAGCAACCGGACCTCGGGTAAGTGATTTACCATCCTTGTTCCAGCAATATGAGGACGAGACCCATGGCGCGGTACCTTCATGTTCATAGAGGTATCGTGCGTACGCCATGTTACCTTCGGTGGTGTGAATATCCATACCGAGCGCCTCAGAAGCCTCTAAGTGGTAATGCTCGTTGATTTGCATAACGCCCACATCAAGATGATTCTGCTCGCCGCGGTATACGGTACCGTCAGTGTCGAACTGCTTATAGTGCGACTCGCACCCTGCGATCGCTACCATAATAGGTATATCTGCGAAGTAGTTCTGCACCTGCTCTTTGACCGTATACACGGTCGGGAGGGTTGCGAGCACTGGGGCATTGGCCGGCTGCACAGCCGGTGCAAAAGCGGCAAGCGCGATTGCGAGAGCACCAGAAGCTATGGGTAAAGTCATTTGTGTTTGCTAATGAGTAAGAGTACAAGGGGGTCGCAGCCAGGGGCTGAAACAAAAAGGCCTCCGGGGGAACCCCAGAGGTAGTACTATGGTAGCCCGGTTTGGAAA
>CAYSPK010000035.1:0-5306 GCA_964432905.1 uncultured Candidatus Saccharibacteria bacterium
GCCAAATAAAAAAGTAGTGAGGAGAAACCCGACGCGCCAAAACCGCACCAAGTCGGGGCTCTTGCAGGTAGTTATTGAAAAATTTTTTTCGACTTTGTAGTACGCAAATGCATCATCACTGATGTGCGTCTTGCGCCCCGGCACCACAAGCTCGACCTGCGCGCCCGCACTCGCGAGCGCCTCGCACATCTTCATGATTTGGAGGCCATGTGCCTTCTCGGTCGGCAGCCGGATAGCCGCGATATAGAAGATGCGTTGCATAGCATTCAGAATACCAGATTATACAACCTCCTTAACCTCACCTACCAAGTATGGCTTGCGTCCCTGCGACTCGTAGTAGGTGCGCATGAGCATCTCAGCAATAACACCAAACAAAATAAATTGAATGCCGACGAGTATAAAAAATATCGCGAGTATAGGGAGCGAGACGATGGGGTTATGTACACCAAAGATGCGCATCGCTGCCACCGCAGCACCACACACAAAACCCGCGAATATACTCACCAACCCCCAACCACCAAAAAAATGCATGGGACGATTAAGATATTTATACATAAACACCACAACCACCAAGTCGAGGAGTACGCGCAAAATGCGCCCCGTGCCGTAGTTGCTCTTACCGTGCTCGCGCGGATGATACGACACCGGCACCTCGCTCACGCGCCCGCCCTGCCACGCCACATATGCGGGGATAAAGCGATGCATCTGACCGTACAAATTCACTCCCTTGAGATACTCGGCGCGATAGGCCTTCAGCGTGCAGCCGTAGTCGTGGAGCTTGGTACCACCCAGCGTAGAGATAAGCCAGTTAGCAGCGACCGACGGGAGCTTGCGGGTGAAGTAGGCACCAGCCCAACGATGCTTGCGCCAACCAGAGGCAACATCAAAACCTTTCTCGAGCTCGGCGAGCAAGAGCGGGATGTCGCGCGGGTCGTTCTCGAGGTCGGAATCGAGCGTCACGATGATGGTGCCGCGAGCGCGCTCGATGCCGGCCGCGAGCGCCGCGGTTTGGCCAAAATTGCGGCGCAGCCGGATAGCCGTCACCGGGCGGCCCTCTGCCAACTCGAGGATTTTTTGGTACGAGCCGTCCCTGGAGCCGTCGTCTACCATAATGACCTCGTAGACATAGGTAAAGCGCACCAAGGCCTCGCCCAAGCGCTCAAACAGCGCCGGCAAACTGAGCGCCTCGTTATAGATAGGAATGACGATAGATACCATCTCCTGCACGCCACAGTTCTACCACAGTCGGGAGAAAAACGGTACACTCGGGAGTGATGCCGAAGCCCGGGCCCGCACGACTACTGTTGAAACTTGCCCTATTGTTTGGGCCGTTTTTGCTGTTGGCGGCAGGTGTCTTTGCAGTCATCAAGTCTCCTTCGACGACCAAGCTAAACTATCTGGATGACAAAATCACGCGCCTTATCACCAGCGCACCCGAGCGGCCGCGCGTTATTATCGCGGGCGACTCCCGCGCTGAGATCAATATTATTCCCGCAGTGTTGGACGACGAACTAAAAACCACCTCAGCCAATGTCGCGGTGGGCGTGGGGCTCCTCTACCGCACGGTCGAGGCGCTCCAAAAAGCAGGCGCGCTCAACCACCATAGTCTCATTATTGTGAGTGTGAGCAGCTACCAAATCAGCGATGGCTTCGTGTTAGACGCCGACCCTATCGACATCGAGGTGATCGCGCATGAACCGTGGAGTCTACAAAAAATGAGTGACGCGCAAGATTATTTTAATAATCAGTACGACTACTACTTCAATCGGCTCAAAACTTTTTTGCGCCCAGATGTCTCTGACCCCGAGCACATGAACGACGAGGTCTTTGCAGCAAAAGGCTACACCGAGAAAAAAGGTCTCTTTGCTCCCGCCCCTGGCCCCAACACCACCGACGAGGTGTACCAACACGTAAGGATTGGCGGCATTAAACAAAAAAAGTTTGAGGAGGCTTTGCGCACACTCGGCGCCACCAACGACACCGTCGTTATTATTGAGCCGCCTTACGCACCCTCTGCATGGCGCGCCTATGATGGCACAAATGCAAAAGATACTGAAGAGCAATTTGCACGCGTCATTCGTACAGCGATAGCGCCCTACCCCAACCTCCACTTTATCGACTACACGCTCGCCTCCTCAACATTACGTGACACCGACTTTGCCGACGCGGTGCATCTTAACAAAGAAGGCGCTGAGTTGTTCACCAAGCAAGTAGCGCGCGATGTGCGACCTTTTGTAAAGCAATGACATTCGTTACCTACCAGTTTTATCTCTTCTTTATCACGACGACGCTGCTGTATTTCTCCGTTCCGTTTAAGTGGCGCCCATGGCTCATTCTCGCGGCGAGTTGTGTATTTTATGCGGCACTCATCCCTGCGTATCTCCTCATCCTCCTTGCGCTCATCACCATCGACTACACCATTGCGCGCCTCATGGAGCGCGCGAGCGCGCGCTCACGCACCTATCTCCTGCTCCTCAGCATCTTATCGCTATGCGGCATTCTTTTTACGTTTAAATATTTCAACTTCTTTGCCGAGAATATCCACGCTTTGGCACAACTCATTGGTTGGCACTACAGCCCAACACTCCTCGCGTGGGCACTGCCACTCGGACTCTCGTTCCACACCTTCCAGAGTCTCAGCTACGTCATCGAGGTCTACCGCGGCAAGCAAAAGCCTGAAAAAAACTTTTTCACCTATGCACTCTATGTCATGTTCTACCCGCAGCTGGTCGCCGGCCCCATCGAGCGCCCGCAGCAACTCTTGCCGCAACTCCACGGCCACCACACCTTCAACTACGAGCGGGTAAAGCTGGGGCTCGTGCGCATGACCTGGGGCCTCTTCAAAAAGACGGTCATTGCCGACCACCTAGGGCTCGCGGTCGACCAAGTGTTTGGCCACCCCGAGCTTTACTCGGGCCCGTCGCTCATCATGGCAGCATCATTCTTTACACTCCAGCTCTACTTCGACTTCTCCGGCTACTGTGACATCGCGCTTGGTGCCGCGCAGGTCATGGGTATCACCTTGGTAGAGAACTTTAAACATCCATTCTCTTCGCGCTCGATAGCCGAGTGGTGGCGCCGCTGGCATGTGTCGCTCTCAAACTGGTTTCGCGACTACCTCTACTATCCACTCATTCTCTCCAAAAAAATTACGCCAGTGCGGATTTATGGCGCGACGATGCTCACCTTTCTTGTCATGGGTCTGTGGCACGGCGCCAACTGGACCTATATCATCCTCGGCGGTTTGCACGGCACCTACATCATTGTTGGCACAGTAACGCAAAAATGGCGTGATGCGTTTAATAATTGGAGCCGACTAAGCGCGCACCCAAAACTCCACCACACTCTCCAGCTCACGACCGTCTTTGCGCTCGTGACGCTGAGCTTCATATTCTTTCGCGCGCAAACACTTGAGCAGGCGCTCTATATCGTCACACATCTTTGCTCAGGCCTAGCACAGGCATGGAATCCGCTCTACCTCAAGGCCACACTTCTCGGTAATGGGTTGTTTGTGAAGGCGGCCGCAGCACTCCCACTCGCCCTCCTGGTGCTGTGGGTCGAGCGCCGCTCGGGCGATGGCACCGTGGCACACGTTTTTGCAAAGCAGTGGTGGCCAGTGCGCTGGGTCGGCTATTATGCACTTATCACCATGCTCATATTCTTTAATACGGGAGCGGGCCCTGGATTTATCTACTTCCAATTCTAACCATGTGTGGCATCGCCGGATACATAGGCAGGGGTTCGCGAGATTCGCTCGAAGCGATGAGTGCCGCTATCGCGCATCGTGGGCCTGACGCCAGCGGCGTGTGGCTCTCTCCTCATAAAGAGGTAGGGCTCGCGCACCAACGCCTCGCCATCATCGACCTCTCCCCCGGTGGCGCGCAGCCGATGCAGAGCCACGACGGCCGCTATGTGCTCGTCTTTAATGGCGAGATATATAACTTTCAAGAACTGAAAAAAGAGCTCTCCGCATATCCATTTACAAGCAGCTCGGACACTGAGGTGATTTTGGCGGCATACAGCGCTTGGGGCACAGAGGCTTTCAAGCGCCTTGGCGGCATGTTTGCACTCGCGCTCTATGACACCCACGAGCACGAGCTCATACTCGCGCGCGATAGAGCGGGCAAAAAACCGCTCTACTGGGCACAGCGCGGCGCCACGCTCCTCTTTGGCTCCGAGCTCAAGGCGCTGCGCGCGCACCCGCTCATGGAGGCGACAATACATGTGCGCGCTGTTGGCCACTATCTCACGCGGGAGTATGTGCCGACTCCACACACCATATATGAGGGTGTCTACAAGCTCCCGCCCGGCGCCTATCTCCACTTTAAAAACGAGTCCGTGCATATTGAACCGTTTTGGCAACCTTGCGCGCCGAGGACGGATCTCAGTGAGGCCGAGGCGCTTGAGCGTTTTGACGCATTACTCGAGCATGCGACCAAAGAGCGCATGCTTGCCGACGTGCCGCTTGGCGTCTTTCTCTCTGGTGGCATCGATAGCTCGACGGTCGCCTACTATGCGTCGCGACTCAGCAGCACGCCGATTGAAACATTTTCAATTTCGTTCGGCGAAAAAAGTTTCGACGAGTCCGCGCATGCACGCGCGGTGGCTGCGCACTTGGGCACCGTGCACCACGAGGCGCGGCTCTCGGCCGAGGACGCGCTCGCGCTCGTGACCGAGCTACCCGAGGTCTTCGACGAACCGGTCGCAGACGCATCCGTCTTGCCGACACTGCTGCTTTCGCGCTTCACGCGCGAGCGCGTGACCGTGGCGCTCGGTGGCGACGGCGCCGACGAGCTACTGCTGGGCTACCCGACCTTCAAAGCTGAGCAGTTTGCGGCGCTGTATGCGAAGCTCCCGCACGCTGCGCGCAACGTCATCACTCGTGCCACCGATCTGCTCCCCACCTCAACCAGCTACATGAACCTCGGATTTAAAGCGCGCAAATTTACCCACGACTTTAGCGAAGACCCGCTCGAGCGCCACCTGCAGTGGCTTGGCAGCTTTCGTGAAGACGAGCTTGGAGCGCTGCTGCAACCTGGTCCCGCCGCGCAGACAGAAGGCATCATAAGCGAGCTTGCGGCACAGTGGCGCGCCGAGTGTCCAACACTTAGCGGCCTGAACACGCTCTCACACCTCTATCTGCGCACCTACCTCATGGACCAAGTGTTGGTGAAGGTGGATCGCGCGAGCATGCGCTATGCGCTCGAGGTGCGGGCACCCTTCCTCGCACACGAGGTAATCGAGTTTCTCCTTGCACTACCACCAGAGCTCAAATACCACCACAGCACCACCAAGTACCTGAACGG
>CAYSPK010000035.1:5316-6314 GCA_964432905.1 uncultured Candidatus Saccharibacteria bacterium
GCGGCCGACTGCCCGACGAGATTATCGACCGGCCCAAGCAGGGCTTCGCAGCACCAGTCGCCCACTGGCTGCGCCACGAGCTTAAAGATTTGCTCGTCGACACGCTCGCACCACACAATCTTGCCCCCGGCATCTTCGAACCCGAGGCCGTACAAACTCTTGTGCGTCAACACCTGAGTGGTACGCATAACCACGGCAAAAAGTTGTGGACCTTGCTTGTCTTGCAGCTGTGGTACGATAGGTGGCACGCATGAGTGACACTGTTTTTGATACCCGCTACGGCAAGATCACCGTCTCGCCCGAGACCGACCGTCGTTCCTTCGACCGACTCCAAAAAGGCATCTATATCCAGGCAGACGATATTGAGCTGGTGCGCCACTTCATCACCCCAACCACAACAGTCGTAGATGTTGGCGCGCACGTGGGCAGCATGACGGTGCCCTTTGCGCAGGTAGCCAAACAGGTGTACGCCTGCGAGCCGATGCCAACGACCCGCGCCTATCTAGAGAAAAATATTGCGCTCAATAATCTCACGAACGTCACTGTGCTTCCCTTTGCGCTCGGGCGCGAAGATGCCGAACATTTTATTTCAATAACAAGTGCCGTGGACGCCGGACAAAATACGGTGAGCGAGACGGGCGAGGTGCCGGTGAGTGTGCGCACACTCGATGAACTTATCAAAGAAGCAGGGCTGCTGAAGATAGACGCCGAGGGACTCGAGTATGAGGTGCTCCTCGGGGCACAGCGCCTCCTTGCTACAAAGCCGGTTATCTTTTGCGAGATTAATTATGGGCAGCTGTGGGCACACCACTCCTCACCTCGGCAAGTGGCGCAGCTCCTGCAGCATATGGGCTATACGCTATACACGCCGCTCGGTACCAACCGTTTGGGTCGTGTGTGGAGTATTGCACTTATAACCGCGCTCATGCACCCTGCCTACGCACTTGGGCTTAGTCGCAACCACGCGTTCGACATTCTCGCAACAACTGCACCTCTCC
>CAYSPK010000036.1:0-6262 GCA_964432905.1 uncultured Candidatus Saccharibacteria bacterium
AAAGTTTGCAGTGGGATGCGGCCGCGCTTGAGCTCCTCTTTGCGCGACATAGAGCCGCCGCCAAGCATGCCGGAGAGTGCAATACGCACACCCTTCACGTCGCGGTTCGCCATCACTTTTTCAATGGTCTGCTTGAGTACGCGGCGGAATGCGAGACGCTTTTCGAGACCCTCGGCAACCATGTAGGCAACAATAGCTGCGTTACTCTCAGGCGAGCGAATCTCTTCGATATCGAGCTTCACCTCAGGCACCGTGGCGCCCTTCTTCTGCAAGAAGGCAACCACCTTACCATGGAGGCGCTTTGAACCATCGCCTGAGCGGCCGACAATGACGCCCGGGCGCGAAGTTTTGATGATGATGCGCAGAGTCTTCTCGTTACGCTCGATTTCGAGACCGCCGATGTACATACCACGCAGCTCCTTCATGAGGTACTCGCGCAGGAGGATGTCCGCACGGAGATTCTCTTGGTACTTGGGGCCCATGCTAAACCAGCGGTGACGCCAGTCACGCAGGATACCGAGTCTATGAGCGTATGGATGGACAATTTTTGACATATTATTTTGCGGCGGATTTCTTTTCCTTCTTGGGGCCAAGGGCGATGGTTACGTGTGCGGTCTTCTTTTTAATAGCGCTGGCGCGACCACGAGCACGAGGCATCATACGGCGGAAGACGATCCCACCATTGACCTCGATCTTCTCGATTACCAGATCATGGGCAGAAACATCTCCAGCGTTGGCAAGTGCAGAGCGCACGAGCTTGGCCATAGGCTCGCTAGCGCGCTTCGGAAGCATCGCGAGCTGGGCGAGTGCTAAGTCTACACGCTTACCGCGCACCAAGTCGGCAACAAGACGCACCTTGCGCGGCGACTGTCGGTAGTTCTTAAGCTGTGCGGTTGCCTGTGCCATATATTATTTCTTCTTTGCCTTGGAGGTATCAGCGGCGGCCTTTGCAGCTTGTGCAGATGCGATCTCAGCCTGCTTTGCCTTTTGCTCAAGCTCCTTCTGCATTTTACCGCCGTGGCGGATGAATTTCTTAGTTGGAGAAAACTCACCCAGGCGGTGGCCGACCATATCTTCGGAGACGAGGACTTCGACATGGGTCTTGCCGTTGTGGACGCCAAACTTAAAGCCCACCATCTCAGGAGCTATCTGGGAGCGGCGTGCCCACGTCTTGATGACCTCAGCGGTCTGGGGCTTCTTCCCCTCAATCTTCTTGAGGAGTTTTTCGTCTACGTAGGGGCCTTTCTTTAAGCTGCGTGCCATGTATGCAATTTAAAACCCGCTTGAGCGGGAATGCAACTAATGTACAGGATTCGCCCCTTGGAGTCAAATGATTCATATCAGACATACTAAGGGGCCGCTTTATAAGGGCGGCCCCTTGTCGGTCAAGCTGGCTACATACCCGCCTTACGCGCTCGATTGAGCAGATCGTCGGGCTGGCGCGACTGAATATAGTCAACGGTCTGCTGGGCAGCGGCTGCCTTGGCATCGTCGTAATCGCGCAAAGTTAGCCATTTCAGTAGCCCTGTGACTTTTTCTAATAGTCTTATGAGGATATTCATGACGCACCTCCTTCCACCCCTAGCGTAGCACAAACAAAAACACCCGCCGAGTGGCGGGTGTTTTTGTTTACTTTCGCTTGCCGACCTTGCGGCGAGAGACAATAAGATGGTTTGAGTATTTCTTTGGTTTGCGGGTCTTTTGACCTTTACCTGAGGGCTTACCCCAGAGGGTCTTTGCGCGGCGGAGCCCTCGGCCTTGCCGGCCCTCACCACCGCCGTGTGGGTGGTCAACCGGGTTCATGGCCGTGCCACGCACGGTCGGGCGGATACCCCTCCAGCGGCTGCGGCCTGCCTTGCCCAAGGTCTCGAGGTGGTGCTCATCGTTGGAGACTTCACCAAGAGTTGCCCAGCAGGTCTCGAGCACCTTGCGCACTTCAGAAGACGGCATCTTGAGGTCTGCGTAGCCCTGGTCGCGAGCGATAAGCTCGATGTAGGTGCCAGCCGAGCGGCCGAGCTTGCCGCCATTGTTTGGCTTGAGTTCTACGTTGTAGATGAACGAGCCAATCGGCATAGCCTTAAGCGGCATGCGGTTGCCAGGGTTTGGGGCAACAGTCTCGCCAGAGAGAATTTGTGAGCCTACCCCAACCGACTTGGGAAGGAGCGCGTAGCGGCGCTCGCCGTCGCGGTACTTGAGGAGCCCAATAAAGCCTGTGCGGTTTGGATCATACTCGACTGTCTCGACAACCGCTGGGACATGCTTTTTGTACGTAAAATCAACATCACGCAAGAGGCGCTTGTGGCCACCACCCTTGTGACGCATCGAGATGCGGCCTGCGCTGCGGCCTACGTGGCGCTTGCCGCCGCTGGTGAGCGCTTTGTGTGGTTCACTCGCAGTAAGGACAGTACCGTAGCTAACGGTCGTCATGTGCCTGCGGGACTTGGTATATGGTCGATACTTTTTCATATAATTTTACAGAATCTCGATAGTCTCCCCCTTCTTGAGGTATACATACGCCTTGCGACCGCGAGCGGTAGTACCGGGGCGGTTGGTACCGCGAGTCATGACCTTTTTGGTTGGGACAGTGACAACGGTGACCTTGCGCGGCATAACCTTGTAGAGCGTATGAATAGCGCGAGCGATTTCGCCCTTGTTGGCGCGCTTGGTCACGTTGAAGACATATGCGCCTTCAGCCGCGAGATAGGCACCCTTTTCAGTGATGCGTGGAGATATGATGATGTCGCCTGCTTTCTTTTCCATATTAGTTTTTCTTCACTACCTGCTTTTTGCCGAGCACCTCAAACGACTGCTCTGGGGCGGTGATGATGAGGTACTTGCTGCCAAGGACCGTGAGCGGGTTGAGGTTGCGCACTTCGTCGACACTCACGTTGCCAAAGTTGCTGAAGCTTCGCTGCGTTGCCTCGTGCTTGGTCGGGATAGTGAAGAGTGCTGCGTTTTGCTTCTTCGTGAGCGCGCTGAAGTTCTTTGCGAGTGCGGTAACTACCTTCTTTGCCTCGGCGGTCTTTGGTGCTGCCATCTCGAGGGAGTCAACAAAGAGTACTTCGCCATCGTGGAACTTGCGTGAGAGTGCAACCAAGAGAGCCTTTTGGCGCATCTTCTGGTTTACCTTGCGAGAGTAGTCCTTCTCGTTGCGTGGACCATGGGTGACACCGCCGCCGCGCCAAATTGGTGAGCGTGATGAGCCGTGACGAGCACGACCGGTGCCCTTTTGCTTCCAAGGCTTCTTGCCGCCACCGCGCACCTCGCCGCGGTCCTTCGTGTGAGCGTTGCCCATGCGCGCGTTGCCTTGGATGGTGGTGACCACCTGGTGGACCAAGTCAGCATTCCACGGCAGGCCGAAAATGCTTTCCGGTACCTGCACCTTCCCTACCTCTTTGCCCTCTTTGTTGTAAAGCTTAGTTTCCATATGTTTGTTTAACCGCGCACTTCTACAAGTGTACCTGGGTGGCCGGGGATAGCACCCGAGATAACGAGCTCGCCTGTCTCGGGGAGTACCTGCAGTATTGAAAGATTGCGTACCGACACGCGGTCGCTACCCATGCGGCCTGCCATGCGCATGCCCTTGGCAACGCGACCGCCGGCGCGGCCACCAGAGCCGCCGATGGAGCCCGGCGCGCGCTCAGAGTGCTTTTGGCCGTGTGAGCGGGGACCGCCGTGGAAGCCATGGCGCTTCACCACACCTTGAAAGCCTTTGCCTTTGGTAATGGCAGAGACCGTGACCTTATCACCAACCGCAAACGCGGTGATATCAACAGTGGTACCCACCTCAGCACCAGCAACCGGCTTACCGTCACGATTGCGCAGTTCTTTAAAGACCTTGTAGGCCTTACCCTTGGCATGACCAAGCTGCGGCTTGTTGACACGCGAAGGAACAGTCTCAAACGCACCCAATTGGACGGCGTTGTAGCCATCGGTTGCAACCGTCTTTACCTGCGTGACAACCGCGGGACCCGCGGTCACGACCGTAGCAGCGCATGAACGGCCGTCTTCAGTGAAAACGGTGGTCATGCGGCCCTTTGTGCCTAAAATAAATTTCATGGTTTCTATTGGTCCTCGAGAGGACGTGGATAACCCTATGTAATAGAGTCCACGAGACTATACACTAGCCCTTGTTTTTCTGCAACCAGATAGCAAAAATCCTCTCCCCGAGATTCGAGAAGAGGATTTTTGCTGTACCTCAACTAAGCAGTATACTCCTACATCATCTTCACATCAATAGTCACGCCCGACGGGAGCGACAAATTGGTGAGAGCTTCGATTATCTTTGCTGACGGGTCGACGATGTCGATAACGCGCTTGTGGATGCGCATCTCAAACTGCTCGCGCGCGTCCTTGTAGACGAAGGTCGAGCGGTTGACCGTGTACTTTTTAATCTCGGTGGGGAGCGGTATGGGGCCAGCTATCTTCGCGTCGTAGCGAAGTGCAGTCTCCATAATCTGTCGAACTGATGCGTCGAGCACTTTGTGCTCGTACGCGCGCACCTTGATGCGCAAACGCTGAATCGTCTCAGCCGTCTTCTTTGCGCGGCGTGGAGCCGGCGTCTTTTCACTAGTAGCCATATGTGTGTGAGTCTAGTTCTCCCCGGCAAGCGCCGGGGTAACCTATACCCGTGTGTGCTAACTAAAATCTTTTAATTATCGAACACCCGTGACTATACCCCATTTTTATCTCGGCCGCAATACAAAAACCCTCCGCGCGAGGCAGAGGGTTTTTGTAAAAAATGAGAGCGTGGTTTACGCGACGATCTTGGTGACAACACCTGCACCGACGGTCTTGCCGCCTTCGCGGACTGCGAAGCGCTGCTTCTCTTCGAGAGCGACCGGAGCGGTGAGCTTCACCTTGAAGGTGACCGTGTCACCTGGCATGACCATTTCTACACCTGCTGGGAGAGTAACCTCGCCAGTCACGTCTGTCGTACGGATGTAGAACTGTGGCTTGTAGCCAGTGAAGAACGGCGTGTGGCGACCACCTTCGTCCTTGGTGAGGACGTAGATTTCTGCCTCAAAGTCAGTGTGCGGCGTGACAGAACCTGTCTTTGCGAGCACCTGGCCGCGGTGGATGTCTTCCTTCTTCGTACCGCGCAAGAGGATACCTGCGTTGTCGCCGGCCATACCTGAGTCGAGCTGCTTGTTGAACATTTCGATACCGGTGATGGTGGTCTTTGCGGTTGGCTGGAGGCCGATGATCTCGACTTCTTCACCCACCTTGACCTGACCACGCTCGATACGACCCGTTACTACGGTGCCGCGACCTTCGATCGAGAAGATGTCTTCAATAGGCATAAGGAAGGGTTTATCAACTTCCCGAGTTGGAGTAGGGATCTTTTCATCCACAGTCTTCATCAACTGTTTAATTTGTTCAACGTATTGTGGATCGCCTTCAAGGGCCTTTAATGCTGAGCCGCGGACGATCGGGACATTTTTATAGCCTTTTGCTTCGAGGAGCTCAGTGAGTTCCATTTCAACCAGGTCAACGAGTTCTTCGTCGCCTTTGCCGATTTGGTCCATCTTGTTGAGGAACACGACGATCGCAGGAACGCCAACTTGGTGAGCAAGCAGGATGTGCTCTTTAGTTTGGGGCATCGCACCATCTGTCGCAGCGACAACCAGAATCGCACCGTCCATCTGAGCGGCACCAGTGATCATGTTTTTAACGTAGTCGGCGTGTCCAGGGCAGTCAACGTGTGCATAGTGACGAGCTGGCGTTTCGTATTCGACGTGTGTTGAGTTAATCGTAATTCCGCGCGCTCTTTCTTCAGGCGAGTTGTCGATAGATGCGTAATCGCGGTATTTTGCTCCCCCTGCTTCAGCGAGAACTTTGGTAATAGCGGCCGTTAGGGACGTTTTTCCATGGTCCACGTGGCCAATTGTACCGATATTGATGTGCGGCTTTTTTCGTTGAAATGCTTCTTTCGCCATGTTCCTCCATTGCTTATCTTGTTATCGTTGGTTCTTGATTCTTCTTTGCCCAAAATAGGACTTGAACCTACGACCTCTTGCTTACCATGCAAGTGCTCTACCTCTGAGCTATTTGGGCTCGAATGCTCACAAGCATACTTTTCAAACCCAATAAAAATCAATTCTTTTTGTTGCGTCGTCTCGAATTTCTCTATCTTTGCCGATACACAATCCGCGCCTTGGATAGGTCATATGGGGACATTTCGACTGTCACCACGTCGCCAACTAGGACCCGAATATTGCGCATCCGCATTTTTCCGCACAGATGAGCGAGCACTTTCATG
>CAYSPK010000037.1:0-4800 GCA_964432905.1 uncultured Candidatus Saccharibacteria bacterium
GGATTTAAAACAGATTTAAAAACAGTGTTGTATGTGCAAGCTCGCATTGAAGATCTACAAAAAAAATCACCACACACACCGGTGCAGGGGATGGTGGTGACCAATACCAAGTTCACCGATGTCGCTGTGCGGTACGCAAGTTGTGTCGGACTAGAGCTGTTGAGCTGGGATTATCCTGAGCAAAACAATTTACATGACCGCATACACATGGCGCAGCTCTACCCCATAACCGCACTCACTACTCTATCGCATAGTGAAAAAACGGCTTTATTAAGCCAGAAAAAGGTTCTCTGCCAACAGCTACCGCATGATACACACGCTTTAACATCGATAGGGGTGCGTGGCAAGCGCGCCGACATGGTTCTTGAGGAGGTTGGGGCATTGTGCATACCGGGAAAAGCTATATGATAGGAGTGTTCGTTTTTTATCATTTTTAGCTTTATCGTATGGCCGATAATCAGCAATCGAATCAAAAGCCGCAAGACCAAAAGACTGGTCTTACGTGGTCTCAGCCCTCAGGAGCACAGCGCACTGCGCAACCGCAAGCAAAGCCTGCAGCTACTCCCGCAGCAGGGAATGAATCAGGTGGTCGTGTAATAGGTATTATTGTTGGTGTAGTTATCGTGCTCGCACTTGTTGTGTGGGGCATCACCGCGCTGCGTCACCGCGGCGGCGAAGTTTCTACGACCGCAACCAGCACGGAGACTACAGTGACCACCGACGAGGCAAGTGCCACTCCCGCAGAAGAAACTCCTTCAGTGCCAGCAGTTACTGCCGCACCGGTATCTACTACCGCATCCTTTAGTGTCGCTGCACAACCAGCAGGAGACGCTGTCGCAGTGAGTAACTTGTCGCTCACACAGCCAACCTGGGTCGTAGTGTATGAATCACGTGACGGTAAGCCGGGCAACATTCTTGGTGCCGGCCTCTTCTTTGCTGGCGATACCACAGCTTCCGTACCGCTTATGCGTGCAACGGTTGCAGGCCAAACTTACTTTGTCACCGAGATGGCTGACAATGGCGACAAACTTTTCTCGATCAAAGATGAGAAGCCAGTGGTAGACCAAAACGGTCAGCAAGTGTGGACAACCTTCACCGCTCAGTAACACACTCAGGGTACTATAGGGGCAATGCCCTTATATGCTCTCCAAAGCGGTACGGAGGTACATCTCATAGCGACGCTTGTGCTCGCCGCTTTGCTCGGCTCACTATTGGGCGTTAATCGCTCAGTCAATGGCAAGCATGCCGGTATGCGCACCTACGCGCTGGTGTCACTTGGCTCGTGCCTCTTCACACTTTTGAGCGTACTCGCATCTTATGAGTTATCGGCGTTTAGCGCCGTTAATCCGATCCAAATTGCCGCATCTATCATCATCGGTGTCGGCTTTATAGGTGCCGGACTCGCCGCTCTCCCAAAGTTAGGGGGTGGCGAGTTTTCGGTTGAAATAACAACTGCTTCTGGCGTATGGGTGGTCGCCGCTATCGGCATGGCCTGCGGCTTTGGACTCTATACGCTCGCTGTTGTTACCACGCTCATCGCGCTCATCGTATTCACCTTCTTTGCGCGCCTGGAGCGCTGGCTCGTCATGGGCTGGGGCCCACAGCCAAAAGCACCTCGTAAGCGCACGCGAAAATAGCCGCCAGAGCTCCTTTGAGCTACAATGGCTCTCATGAGCTCGTTTTATAAACCGCATCGCAACCCTAACTGGAACTATGGCGGCCAAAACTGGACACTCTCGCGTTCCAAGATAGATCTCTTTATGGAGTGCCCGCGGTGTTTTTATATCGACAACAAACTCGGTACCCCACGCCCACCAGGCTTCCCATTTAATCTCAATAGCGCCGTCGACGAACTCCTTAAAAAAGAGCTCGACACCTACCGCGCAAAAGGTGAGCAGCACCCGCTCGCCAAAGCCTATGGGCTCGATGCGGTGCCGCTAAAGCATGCGCGCATGGACGAGTGGAGGAACGCCTTAAGCGAAGGGGTAAAATTTTTTCATAGAGAAACGGGCATGACCGTGCGCGGCGGCGTTGACGATATTTGGGTAAACAGCCAGGGTGCACTTATCGTCATAGACTACAAAGCGACCAGCAAAGATAGCCGCATAGAGTCACTTGATGAAGAGTGGCACCGCGGTTACAAGCGCCAGATAGAGGTCTACCAGTGGCTACTGCGGAAGAATGGGTTTGAGGTTTCCGATACGGGATATTGGTTTTACGCAAATGCTACGAAAGACAGGGAAGCGTTCGATGGGCGGCTCGACTTTGAGCTCACGCTGGTGCCGCACACTGGCTCGACCGAGTGGATAGAGCCGACACTCTTCTCTATCAAAGACTGTCTCGACGACGCGTCACTGCCACGCCCCGGGCGCGACTGCGACTACTGCACCTACCGCGAAGCGGTCGGCTCTTCGCTCGAGCGCTACCAGCGCCCCAAGCTCACCGCTCCTGCAAGCCCCGCACCCAAAATTTCAGCGAGAGTAAAAAATCATGCCAAAGAAGACGCACAAACCGGCCAGCTTTTCTAAAAAACCTGCGCACGCACCGCGCGTGTTTGAAAGCGCGTTTGCCAAGCGCGTATATGCGGTCGTCGCTAAAATCCCCAAGGGTAAAGTGATGACCTACAAGGAGGTGGCGAGCAAAGCTGGCAACCCAAAGGCCGCACGCGCCGTGGGCATGTATATGAAGCACAACTACCGCCCAAACATCCCGTGTCACCGTGTGGTGCGCTCCGACGGCAAAGCCTCGGGCTATAACCGTGGTGGCTACACCAAAAAACTCGAGTTGCTGCGCGGCGAGGGTGCACTATAATCAGCCCATGAAGCACGTCACTCTTTTATTTTTATTAAAAGAAGATACGGGTGAAATTTGCCTCGCCATGAAAAAACGTGGCTTTGGTGAAGGCAAACTTAATGGTACTGGTGGCAAAATCGAAGAGGGCGAGACGGTGCTTCAAGCGGCAGCGCGCGAAGCATGTGAGGAAATTGGGGTTGAGGTTGCGCAAGAGGATATGGAGCATGTGGCCACTATCGCTTTTTCATTTGATGGAAAACCAGATTGGGGGATTTTGGGGAGTGTTTTTTTAGCAACCCAGTGGCAAGGCGAACCCACTGAGAGCGAAGAAATGGCGCCAGGGTGGTACCCAATAGATACAATCCCATACGAGCAAATGTGGGTCGATGATGAGTACTGGCTCCCACAGGTGCTCGCGGGCGACATCCTCCAAGCGTCCTTCCACTTTTCAAACGACGGCAGTTCTGTGCTCGACAAAAAAGTTCTAACAGTAGGGAAGCAAAAGAAGCGCACAGGATATGGACGTAAAGATTGAGCAGTCATGGAAGGCGCGGTTATCGCCCGAGTTTGAAAAACCGTATTTTGGCGAGCTCACGAGTTTTGTAAAAAAAGCCTACACCTCGAGCACCGTCTACCCGCCGCCGGCGAGTATTTTTAAAGCGTTTGACCTGTGCCCATTTGAGCAAGTTGAGGTCGTGATCCTCGGCCAAGACCCCTACCACGGCCCCAAACAAGCTAATGGATTGTGCTTTTCGGTGAGTGAGGGAGTGGCACTGCCACCATCGCTCGTCAATATATATAAAGAGATCTCTACAGACATTGGCGTGCCGTTTGATGAGCTCACAAAGTCCGGCGACCTCAGCCGATGGGCCAAGCAGGGCGTGCTCCTGCTCAATGCAACACTCACCGTCAAAGCACACGCCGCAGGTTCGCACCAAGGGAAGGGTTGGGAAGAGTTTACTGACGCCGCAATAGCAGCGCTCTCCGCCCAGCGCGAAAACCTCGTCTTTATGCTTTGGGGCAACTATGCCAAGCGAAAAGGGGAGCACATCGACCGCTCCAAACACCTCGTGCTCGAGTCGGCCCACCCTTCGCCGCTCTCTGCCTATAATGGCTTCCTTGGCAACAAACACTTTTCCAAGGCCAATGCTTATTTAACTTCTCACTCCAAAAAACCAATTGACTGGCGATAGACGAACAGGAAATAGTGATACCATAACAACATGAAGAAGCGCAAAATTTCAAAAATAAGTTTGATATTAGTCGCTTTAATTCTCTTTGTGGGCGCTTTTTATTATGCTTTTTATATTTACCCTCATCGACCCTTACCGCCAACTACTGTAGTTGCAACAATTTCTTGCGAGGATACTTCCTTGCAGTGGCAAATACAAAACCACTACGTAGAGCATAGTACGAACTTTCTCTCTTTACCTCTTTTCCCGTCCACCAGATCGGACTGGGAAATTATAAGCTGTCCACGTTTTGTGCTCCTTGATAAAGATTCAATCGCTTACACTTCAGTCGACTGCCACGGACCAGATTTCTCTACAACCACTCTTTACTATGACCCAAAAAATAATATTTTTGGCCAACCATCACCTCTGACCAATTACTCTAAAAGAGCAGTGGCAAAAACTTGCTTTATTACTGGCAAATCGGAGTTTACTAAATACTTACAGTTTTATAATGAGGACGAGGAAAGAGGAGGCCTTATTGGTTGGTATCCAACCAAATAGCTGATTACCAAATCTTGGCGCGGCGGGAGGGGTCGCGGTAGAGAGCGTCACCTTTTTGGACAGCAAAAGCCTCATAGAACGGCTCGAGGTCAGAGGCAGGGCCATTGACGCGGTGCTCGGAGGCAGAATGTGGATCGACGAGCGCCGCCATTTTTTCAAATTCAGGACGGCCAATCGTTTGCTCGGACTGCGCATAGCCGAGGAAGTAGCGCTGCTCCGGCGTAAAGCCGTCAATAACTTTGCGGCCTGTCTTCTTGAGTCGGATCTGGTA
>CAYSPK010000037.1:4810-6252 GCA_964432905.1 uncultured Candidatus Saccharibacteria bacterium
CAAAGGCGATAGCAAGCCCCGCGAGGTCGGCGATGTTCTCGCCGAGCGTGAGCTTGCCGTTGACCGAGACGCCGTCGGCGACCTTGTAGCCGTTAAACTGCTTGACCAAAACCTCGGCCTTTTTTTCAAATCGCTTGCGGTCTTGGGCTGTCCACCACGGGTGCATATTGCCCTTGGCATTAAACTTTGAGCCTTGGTCGTCAAAGCCGTGGCTGATTTCGTGTCCAATAGTCGCGCCAATAGCGCCATAGTTGACGGCGTCGTCACCATCGGCAAAGAAAAACGGCGGCTGGAGTATGGCAGCGGGGAAAACTATCTCATTGAGATTAAATTGGTGGTAGGCGTTGACCGTCTGCGGCGTCATGAGCCACTCGTGGCGATCGACCGGGCGGTTGAGGCGGCGCATGGTCTTCTTGTGGAAGAACTCATACGCGCGCAGCGCATTGCCAAAAAAGTCGTCTGGGCGAATAACGAGACCCTTGTAGGTCTCAAACTTCTTTGGGTAGCCTATTTTGCGGTTCATCGCGTGCAGCTTGGCGAGTGCCTGCTTTTTGGTCGCGGGCGACATCCAATCGAGATTTTTAATGCGAAACTCATACGCTTCAAACAGGTCGTTGACAAGGAGGTCGATGCGGCGCTTGGCCTCGCGGGTGAAGTGCGCTTCGACATACTTTTTGCCGAGCGCCTCGCCGACGGTACCGTTGACCGCCCCGAGCGCGCGGCGCCACGGTGCGCGCATAGCCTTGGCGCCGGTGAGCACCTTGGCATAAAACTCCCAATTCTCCTTCACGAACGGTTCGGAGAGGAGCCCTGCGTGCTCGTTAATAACGTGCCACTCGAGATACTGCTTCCACTTTTCAAGCGGGAGGGTCGCCAACAGTGTTGTCACCTTCTTAAAGAACTCGGGCTGGCAGACATTCACCTCTCCCAATGCGCCCGCGCCGAGCGCTTTAAAATAGCGCTTCCAGTCTATCTCGGGCGCCTCTTTAGCGACTGTATATTTGTTGTAGGTCTTTTCTGTATCGCGAGCGTCTTCTTTTTTCATCGAGAAGCTCGCGAGCTTGGTCTCGATCTGCATCACCACCTCGCGCGCAGCTTTTGCCTTGGCGGATGAGTACCCAGCCAGTTTCAAAATTTTTTCGATATGGAGCACATAGGCGTCGCGCACGCGCTTGTGCTCGGGCGCGTTGCTCAAATAATAGTCGCGCTCTGGCATGCCGATACCATCTTGGGTGAGATGCAAGAGGTAGCGCGAACTGTTCTTCGAGTCTTGGTCAAGATAAAACTCCCACGGCACACTGACTCCCATACGGTGCATCTCAGTGAGGACTGCAATAAACGCATCAAACGACGAGACTGCGCGGATGCGCGCGAGGATGGGCAGGAGAGGCCGCATACCCAGCGTGTTGCGTCGCTTTTGGTCGAGTGCCGAGTGGTACACG
>CAYSPK010000038.1:0-2701 GCA_964432905.1 uncultured Candidatus Saccharibacteria bacterium
CAGCCGCCTTGGGGCTCGAGGGTTTGCGCCAAATACTCAAGCGCCACCGCCATGCGCGCCTCGACATCGGCGAGGCGCGCGAACACCTTCTCACTCACATCAACAACGGTAAAAAGTTTGTCGACCTCAAGCTCGCCCACGCGCACATAGTCGCTATTGAGATGCACGACAAATGCCCTCCCCGCCCTCACACCGGCGCGCTTCAGTATCGAGTATTGAAACGCGAGGTCGTCGAGGTGGTTTCTATCCGAGCTGGTCTCGTGGATAGAGCTTGTCCCTTTTATCTCATAGAGGTCCCAGGTATCGCTTTGGGGCTGGTGCGCGAGCACGTCGTTGCGCGCTAAAAAGCCGTCGATGATGAACGTCGCTTGGAATATCGCCGGCACCTTGGCGGTCAGAAGTTTCGTCGTTTCGATGCACGCCTCAGCGCCCCACGCGCGCACCTCTACCCCACCCTGGAAGAGCCCGCGCGCATGCGCCTCGACCTCGTTACCCTCGTCGGCCAAATGCTGCTCGTAGTCGGAGAGCACGAATTTCTCTAACAGCTCGGGCTTGTTGCGCTTGAGCCACAAATTTTTGGCACAAAAAGAGAAGTCCAAAAAATCTGTTTTCGAAATCGGCCGCTGCATAGACGACACTATACTACGCCAGCCCAACCTTGGGCAGGCCGTGGACAAATGGGGGTATTTTGGTATCTTTCGTCTCGGACCGAAACCCCAAACAGGAGCATCCACATGCCCTCACAAAAAACGATCGAAGCAGCGGCCTGCGAATTCTTTTTCGAGACCATGCTGGCTGGGTATGCATCCAGCGCCAAACCCGAGGTGCACCCCGTCTTTCCTGGCTGGAAACAAATCCTCTACTCCAAGAGCCCCTTCACACTCGAAGATGCTTGGTGCGGTGAGGGTGGCAATACCCACATATACTACATGGGCCACTTGGTGTGGGTCATGAGATACAGAGGCAGCTACAGTAAGGAGCACGGGGTCATCCCCTTGCTGAAAGCGGCCTTGTATGAATCCTACTCACACGGCAACTTCACCGGCGGGCGTGGGCCCCAAGACTTCACACTCGACGGAACAAAGAGATACATAAACAATTGGAGAGGCCGAGGGTTCAGCAGTTTTTGGGGGAGAGAGGTTATCTTCGACCCCCACCGAGATGCTGGCGAGCAGAGTTTTGGCGAACACACATACTCCGGCATGCTGGTTATTGTGCCGCCCGACATGATCCTGCCCTAATCCCCGCCCCGCATGGGCTCGAGACCGCGCACCTTAGTGCGCGGTCTCTTTCTTTTCTCCCCCACTCACGGTGTTTTTTATTCAAGCTCAAACCCCAGCAGGCCACGGGCTTCGATCTTTTCCTTATACCCGGGGAATGAATATATGAGCTCCTTGGCTTGCTCGGCAGTCTCAAGCCACGGCACTACCTCCTTCAACTTCTCGCTCGCCATAGCCTCAACGCTCGGCCAGTGATATATCTTGGCCACCTGCTTTACAAACCGCTCGCCCGCGCACACAAACTCGAGCGTGTCCCCCACCGCCACGCGACTATACTTTTCGCTCCACGCGCGCGTTTCTATAGGCTTTGTCCCGTTGCGGATACAGTCAAAACTAATTTTATCCTTCTCAAAAAATTCCAAAGCGTGGGTGGGCATAGCACAACTAGCCTACCACTCCCCTGGCGAATTTTCATCCGGGGGAATACATAGGTTTTGCAAACGCACAAAAAGATGGTACACCAGAGGTGGGTTGAACCCCTGATACAGGAGAAAAAACAAATGGGCGATCTACAGTTCGGCGAAGGCCGGAAAATAGGCCATGGAGGAACACACGCTCCCCTACCGAAACAGGCCCGTGGGCAACGGTCAAAAACCTTGTCTGACTGGCGGCCGCCAGCGGCCCGCGCTCGCGACACGCCGACACCTTACAGCCCCGGAGACCGTGGGGGTATGCAGGAGACCATCTTCGTTGTCTATCGACATCCCACAACCTTCCGCATGGTATCGGACGCCGTCTATCTACCAAAATATGTAGAGCTCTACAATAAAGGGCTCCTCGATTTCCAAATCAATAAGACCGAGCGCCCGGCGCACCACCCCGACCCTGCAACGTTCAAGACGTAGGCCCCCAGCCTACGTGTAACCAAGCCCCGCCCACGTGCGGGGCTTTCGTTTTTGCACCAACAAATTTTCATTAAGGAAAAGAAAGCGGGCCGCTGCCGAAGAAGCGGCCCGAGTCAGACGAAAGGTAGATTATGGGTGACATCCGTGCAAAGCGTAGACGAGGATCACCATGAGGATCGAGACAACCAAAACCCATGGCAACATGGCGCCAATAGACTTCGGGGGCCTCATATACGGTCGCCCATTGAAAGTCTTCCGATACATTACTAAGCCCTCCTTAACGAGCTTATGATCAGTCGCACCCTGACAAAGTGCCAGGGTTTGATGCCAGACCCGAGCACTTTCTCAGGCCTGGGTCGCGTGATGAATAGGTACGCGAACAACATAGCTGGTCCTCCGTTTCCAAGTTGATGCTTTTGAGCACATGCTCTGCAATCTAAATATAACATTTTTTGTTATAAGTCAAGCGGCTCGTGCCGCCCCTATACAAAACCCCATTCCCCTATTAGTATCTGTAGTGGCTGAAAGGCCAACAAAGACATTGGAGAGGTGGCTGAGTGGTCTAAAGCACCTGTC
>CAYSPK010000038.1:2711-6233 GCA_964432905.1 uncultured Candidatus Saccharibacteria bacterium
ACCGTGAGTTCGAATCTCACCCTCTCCGCCTTCACCTCGCTGTAGCTCGGCTACGGCGGGCGCAGTCCGCTTGGACGAGCGAAAGAACGTTAAGCTTTACCTGAAAAACCTCGGTGTATACTAGGGGCATGAACGAAGGGATTCGGTGGCATGTGGCGACCCACGAGCATCGCGAGCGCTCCAACGACTGGTATTGGGGTTTTGGTATCATCGCGCTTATTGCTGTTGGCGCGTGCATCTATTTTGGTAATTATCTCTTCGCGGTTATCCTCGGGCTCGCTACCCTCTCTATCGGGCTCCTCCTGTGGCGCGGGCCGCGCGAACATGAGATCCATGTACACCCGCGCGGCATTACTCTCGATGGCACGCTCTACCCCTATGACTCGCTGCAGTCATTTTGGGTACATGTTGAAAACCCCTATGACTACAAGATCCCCGAGGAGCTGCACGCCGAGTTTGAGCCCCGCGCCCACCTGCTCCTCTCGACCCACAGCTATGTGCACCCACGCATGGCTATCCCGCTTGCCGACCTCGACCATGCCCAAGAGGTGCGCGACTATTTGGCCGAGTTTTTGGAGGAGGTCGAGCAGGACCGCCACCTCACCGAACATATTGCCGAAGCGCTTGGTTTATAGTCGATTTTGGTGTACTTTGAGTATGCCCTTTCAGGGGCAGCGCTCCCGTCGTTCAATGGATAGGACGCATCCTTGCGGAGGATGCAATGTGGGTTCGATTCCTGCCGGGAGCACCAAAAACAAAAACCACCCCAATTGGGGTGGTTTTTGTTTGGCATAAAAAACAGCCGAACCTTCTGCCTTACGACAAATGATTCGGCTGCAAATATAGCACAACGCACACAATTAGGGTTTGATAATTAGACTCCAGCGACGTTGCGCCTGAAGTAGCGGGGCCACACTCCGCACATCGGCCATTGTTATACGCTCGAGCTCTTTATCAACTTCCTCAAGCGTTATTATTCGCCGGTGATACGTTAAGTCTTTAAGCGCTTCATCACACAGACCAATACCTGTTAGATCCGCAAGAGAGAGGTTCGCTCGCGCACGACGTACTATTTGCTCAAATAATTCTTCCTTGCCACCCAGTGAATCAACACAGGATTCGATGACCTCTTCAATGGAGCCCATGGCTGAAAGAGCGAGTGCGCGACACTCAATCGAGAGTTCGTAAAATGGGCCATGGTTGTATCTTTCACTCGCAATCGCGTAGGTCCAGGCTCTTTTTTCGCGCACCTCCTCATTCAACACCACAGTCAGCATACTATCGACGACACGAATAAGCTGCGTGCCAATAGTGCCCGGAAGCTTGGCGGTACTTTCATATCCACCAACATCAAGCGGTTGTTTGGAAAAGTCGGAAGCATTCAACACAACACGAGCCTCTGAAGGCGGCACAATATCAGCCAATGGAGCCGGCTGTACCGTCCTTGAGCCCTCTCGGGTTTCGCCAAAAGGACTCCTTGAAACCAGTTCGACGAGTTGTGCAAATGGCAGACCACCAACACCCACAATACTCATGTTTGCCGGCGTGTAGTGCGTATCATACAAACCCTGTAAATCCGTTTGGCTAATCTGTCTTATTGACTCAGGATGTCCAAGAGGACGGACCGTCCTCTCAAGCCAACACCCCGCATGAAGTGCTTCGTTTTTGCGCTTCATGAAATCAAATTTCGAATTAACCGGAAAGATGCGGTGAAACTCGCCGACAATAACTTCACGCTCGCGCTCGAGAGCGTTTTCTAATGTGCCCTGGAGCAACATATTGGCCATGATTGCCAGCGCTTGTTCGAAAACCACTTTTTCGCACGGCACGAAAAATCGATATGTCGTGTGCAAGTGTCCCGTCCTACCAAGATCAACTCTACCGCCATGGTCTTCAAAAAAAGCTCGTATATCATCTTTCGATAGCCGAGCATTTTCCGAAACCATATGCTCGACAAAATGGGCTAGACCCTCAAGCCCAACAGGATCGTGCATAGCTCCGGCATGGATCAAGATTCCAAAAGCCTGCCATGGGCGTCCTGGCCAATGGGCCGCATGCACCTCAAGTCCATTGGGGAGCGTGGTTGATTCGAATTCAGCGTATGGGTCCCACATGGGAAACTCCTTCCTATCTCGTTGGTTGATGTGTTTAGTAAGAGCTATGTACCAAAAATACCGTAAAAGAAATTGGTTTAATTGTCAATCACTGATAAATCCTTTTTTACATCTCTCTGACCAAAAAGCCCCCAAGGGGGCTTTTTGGTTGGTGCTATTTAGTCGGCTTGAGGAGTTTGGCGACTTTGGCCTTGCGGCGGGCGGCGGTGTTCTTCTTTATAATACCACGCTTGAGTGCCTTGTCGATTGCCTTGTAGGCAGCAGCGAGTGCTGCTTTGTCGCCCTTGGGGGCGAGGCGAGCTGCTTTAGCGGTTGCGCGCACAGCCTGCTTGCGCTCCTGGTTCATAGCGCGCTTGCGAAGTGACTGGCGGTGGGCCTTTTTTGCACCTTTGGTGATTGCCATATGTAGGGAGGACTATAGCAGCAATTTACCCACCACGCAATACCTAGCGACCGCCCCTCGGGCGCGGTAAGCTAGGGCTATGATAGGTAAGCTTACCGGCACTCTCGACACGCTCGAAGCGGGCGTGGCGCTTGTAGATGTGGGTGGGGTCGGCTATGTGGTGCGCGTCCCCGCGGGGCTCGAGGGTACACTCCCCCACGGCGCCCGCATCACTCTACTTATACACACTGCGGTGCGCGACGACGCTATAGATCTCTATGGCTTTGTGAGCGCTGAGGAACTTGGCTTTTTTAAGCTGCTTATGGGCGTCTCTGGTGTGGGACCAAAAACAGCACTCGGGATTATGAGCGGCGCGGATGTGCTGTCGCTCAAGCGCGCCATAGCCAAAGGCGACGCCGCGGCGCTCTCCTCGACCTTTGGTATCGGTAAGAAGAGTGCCGAGCGGCTCGTTGTTGAGCTGCGCGACAAGATAAAACTCCTCCCAACCGAGAGCGTCGGAGAAGGCGGCTCAGACGCTGATGTGATTGAAGCGCTCCAAGGCTTGGGCTATAGTGCGGTCGAGAGCCGCAAGGCGCTGCGCGATATCTCCCCCACCCTGGTAAGTACCCGCGAGCGGCTTGCCGCCGCACTGCGCAACTTGGGCACCCACACCACCGCATGAGACGCTTCATCCCCAAACAACTTTTTGCGCTCTATCATCTTGCCTTCGCGCTCGCGGGCGCCTGGTGGTATGGCAACCCGTCTAAAAAATTATTTGTCGTTGGCGTCACCGGCACCAAAGGCAAGTCGAGTGTCTCGGAGCTCACGCGCACCATGCTCGCCGGCGCGGGGTACAAGACAGCGCTTGCCTCGACTATCCACTTTCGTATCGGTAACGATATCGAGCCCAACCTCTACAAGATGACGATGCCCGGCCGCGCGCGCCTCCAAAAATTTTTGCGCAAGGCGCTCGACGCTGGCTGCACCCACGCGGTTATAGAAATGACCTCCGAGGGCGCCAAACAA
>CAYSPK010000039.1:0-6210 GCA_964432905.1 uncultured Candidatus Saccharibacteria bacterium
CGCGCGCGGCTTTTGCCTTGGCGGGTGAGTAGCCGGCGAGCTTCAAAATCTTTTCGATATGGAGCACATAGGCGTCGCGCACGCGCTTGTGCTCGGGCGCAGTACTCAGATAATAGTCGCGCTCGGGCATGCCGATGCCGTCTTGGGTGAGGTGGAGGAGATACTTCGAACTATTTTTTGCATCTTGGTCGAGATAAAACTCCCACGGCACACTGACTCCCATACGGTGCATCTCAGTGAGGACAGCGACAAACGCATCAAACGACGAAGCTGCGCGGATGCGCGCGAGGATAGGTTGAAGCGGCCGCATACCGAGCGCGTTGCGGCGCTTTTGGTCGAGCGCCGAGCGGTACATGTCGGCGATGAGCTGCTCATACGAGCCGCTTTTGTGCGACTTCTTTTTAAGTATGTCAAGAACGAGCGCGTGGAGCTGCTCCTCGGTGTTGTAGCGCAAAATGTTGAACGAGCCCCAGCGCGACTCGTCCTTGGGGATGACATTCCTCTTAATCCAGCCGCCATTTGCATAGCGGTAAAAGTCGTCCTGTGGACGAACCTTCGGATCTATGTTCTTGAGGTCAAATCCCCAAGAAGTCGTTTTTGCCTGTTTTGCTCCCATAGATGGACTGGTATTAGCAGATAGTACCCCCGATGTAAAATATTGACAAATAATAGTTTTAATATATTATTTTTTTCGGCATCATGTGATGTCCTCGGAACATAAGGCCTCATTTTTGAGGTACTGCGCCGACAGAACTTTAACAGTCCAAACTCCAAGGAGACACGGACATGTCTGCAGAACGCATCTCGCCGGTTACCATCGAAAGCGCCGCTCTCGATCTCGACGGCGAACACCTCGTCTTCCGTGGCGTAGTGGCCACGACTTCACTTTCACGTCTACTGATCGATGAGTACCAGCGCGAGGAATTGACGCCGGGCCAGCGTGGAAGCATCGTCGACGCCCTGAAGAATAGCGAACCACTTCCAGATATTGAGGTTGGTATGCGGGGCGATAGCTACAGCGAGGACAATAAGACCCGCCAGGTCGTCCTTCGTGGCCCGGTCTACATCATCGATGGATACCAGCGTGTACGCACGATCATCGAGTTCCTTACCAAAAACCCCGACGCCAAGATTCGTCTCGGCGTGAAGGTGTTCGTCAATACGACGAAGGATTGGGAACGTGCTCGTTTCGAAACGCTCAACGTCCGTCGGGTCAAGGTGGCGCCGGCGGTCATGTTGCGCAACCAGCGCGACACCAGTCCCGGCACCGATATGCTCTGGCACCTCACGATGACCGAGCGCACCTTCGTGATGTACGATCGGGTCTGCTGGACCCAGCTCATGAAGCGGGGCCAGCTCATCACGGCCGGTCAATTCGGGCTCGTGGCGACCAAGTTGCACGCGCACAAGTCCATCATGGGCCGTGGCAGCATGTCCGAACTCGCGGCTGCTCTCGACCGCGATGTCGAAAAGGTTGGTGTCCAGAACATGCGCGAGAATTTGCGCCAGTTCTGGGGCCTGATCGACGAGTGCTGGAATATCCAGCGGGTGAGCATTAAGGGTGGCGCGACCTTCCTGAAGGGCACGTTCCTCCAAGTGCTCGCGAAGTACCTGTCCGATCACTACGCCTTCTGGGAGACCGACAAGGAGGAACGGAAGCTGTTCATGCATGCGCCCCTGCGACGCAAACTCGCACAGTTCCCTGTCGACGACCCCGAGATTGTTCGGCTCGCCGGCTCCGGTGGCAAGGCCGCAGAGATGCTCTACCATCTGTTGCGTGACCACATGAACTCCGGGAAGCGGCACAAGAAGCTGAAGTCCCGGCACGGTGAGGCCGCCATCATCACCGAGGACGCGTCGGAGGACGGCGAGGAAGAAGCGGAAGCGGCCTGAAGGCCTCTACCGCGGGGTCTGAGCACACCCAATCACAATCTGCTCCCCGCCAAGTCGAAAGACCTCTGGCGGGCTTTTCTTTTATATAAAAGGACGGTACTTTATTTATATGGAACTCAATGATGTGCGGGAGAAGTATTTGGCGTTTTGCAAGGAGCGGGGGCACACGGTGATCCCCAGCTCGAGCCTCGTACCCGAGAACGACCCGACGACTCTTTTTACTGGCTCGGGCATGCAGCCCCTTGTCCCATATCTGTTAGGTAAGAACCATCCTGCCGGCTCACGCCTCGCCGACTCGCAAAAATGCTTTCGCTCGATGGATATTGAGGAAGTGGGGGACAATCGCCACACCACCTTTTTTGAAATGCTCGGCAACTGGTCGCTTGGCGACTACTTTAAGCGCGAGCAGCTCCCATGGTTTTTTGAATTTCTCACAAGGGAGATCGGCCTTGACCCCAAGCGCCTCTACGTGACCGCCTTTATGGGCGACGAGAAAAACGGTATCCCGAGGGACACCGAGGCAGCCGGTATTTGGCAGGAGCTTTTTGCTGAGGCAGGCGTCGACGCAGAGGTGGTTGAGATTGGCTCCGAGGCCGACGGCTATATAAAAGGTATGCGGGGCGGGAGAATTTTCTACTATGATGCAAAGAAAAACTGGTGGTCAAGAGCTGGCGTGCCCGAGAACATGCCCGTGGGCGAGCCCGGCGGCCCCGATTCTGAAGTCTTTTACGAATTTGTTGATGTTGAGCACGACCCTGCGTGGGGCGAGCACTGCCACCCCAACTGTGACTGCGGCCGCTTCCTCGAGATAGGCAACTCGGTTTTCATGCAGTACATCAAGCAGCCAGATGGCTCGTTTGGTCTCCTTCCAAAATTGAATGTCGACTTTGGCGGCGGTTTGGAGCGCATAGCTGCTGTGTCTGAAGACTCTGCAGATGTCTTTTTGGTCGGCCCGCTATGGCACATCATTAGCGAACTCCAAAAGCACACTGAGTTTGAGTATGGCAGTGATCCAAAAGTTACTGCCGCGTATCGAGTCATCGCCGACCATATGCGCTCAGCGTCCTTTCTCATGGCCGACGGCGTACTACCCTCCAATGCAGACCGCGGCTACTTCCTGCGCCGCCTTATTCGCCGCTCGGTGCGCTACGCAGATAAATTGAATCTCCCAGCCGGCACGCTCGCGGTGGTGTACAGCATCGTTGCACAAGAATATAAAAAACAGTATCCGGAACTTTCTGTTGATCATGAAGACGCTATCCGCGCAGAGGAGGAGAAGTTCCGCGAGACGTTAGCGCGTGGTATGAAAGAATTCACTCGCTTTGCGGGTGACGGCTCTATTTCTGCGAAAGATGCGTTCCAACTCGTCACCACCTACGGCTTTCCGCTCGAGCTCATCATTGAAGAGGCAGGGGAGCGCGGGATTAAACACATTGATACCGAAGGATTTAAAGACTTACTCAAGGCACACCAGGATCTCTCGCGCGCAGGCAGCGAGCAAAAGTTTAAAGGCGGGTTAGCTGATACCTCTGAAAAGACCACGCGCCTCCACACCGCGCACCACCTACTCCTCAAGGCACTCCAAATTGTTTTGGGCCCTGGGGTAAAGCAGCGCGGCTCTAACATTACCCAAGAGCGTCTGCGCATTGACTTCTCCTGGCCCGAGAAGATGACCGAGGATCAAAAGCGCGAGGTAGAGCGCATCGTAAACGAAAAAATTGCTGAGGATTTGCCCGTTATCCGCTCCGAGATGGCTAAAGAAGATGCCGAGAAGCTTGGCGCCGAGCACGAATTTGGCGCAAAGTATCCTGACCGTGTGTCGGTGTACTCTGTGGGGCCCAAAAATGCTACTGAGGAAGATCCACACCTTGATGAGGTCTATTCAATCGAGTTTTGCGGTGGGCCTCACGTCACTCACACGGGAGAACTCTCCGAGTCGGGCACGTTCAAGATCCAAAAAGAGGAAGCCGTTTCTGCCGGTATCCGCCGTATCCGTGCAGTGCTTGAGTAGCACGTACTATTGTGAGGTATACTAGTTAAGTATGGCGCTTTTTTCGCGCACAAAACAGAAGGATGTAGGTAAAACATTTCTTCTTATCGATATCGAAAACGGTAGCGCTGCTACTGGTCTTGTTCATTTGTCTGCAGGGGAGGGCCCGAAACTTTTTGGCGAAAAACGTGTGCACGCCCCCCTGGTTACTGCCGTACATGCCGCTGCGCTTGCGCGCTCGCTTGATCGAGCCCTTGAGGAAGCTCTTGTGCACACGAGCGAAGCAGCCGCGTATTTGCGTGGACATGAGGAGACCGCCCATGCGGGAGAACTTGCTGGCGCCTTGGTCTTCCTGCACGCGCCATGGTCGTCGTTTACCCGCAGCGGTGACTCGCTGCGCTGGGAGTTTGATCAAGAACTTATACAACTGCTCGAACACCGTATTGCTGCACGGATACACCCAGGGATTACCACTTACCACCCCTTTGGCCGTGCCGCAGCCCACGGCGCACAATATATTTCTGACGAGCCGGTGCTCGTTGCTAATATGACCGGAGAACTTATGGAGCTATTGCTCGCAGAAGGTGGGAGTATTCGTGGTCGAGCCACTATGCCGGTTGGGCACCGTACCGTACTACGCACACTTATGAGTCACGGCAACATGACCGCTCCAGAAGCAGAGTCTGCACTTGGCGTAACCCACCTGCACACCGAGCACCCTTTTATCGAACCACTTGAAGCATCAGCAAAACACTATGCCGCTCTCTTTAACGAAGTAGCCCGAGAGCTGCTCCCCGCGCAGCAAGTGCCGCACCTTCTTGTCATTGGCTCTCATCGAGCAAGTGACTGGCTCGCACGCGCACTCACCAAACATATTGACCATGATCTTTTTACGCCTACGGGAACCGTGCGTGTACTCAAAGCTCGTAATTTGGAGCCACACGTGATCGTCCACCCATCGACACACGATGTCCCCCTCATGCTTGAGACTCTTTTTGTGCATAATGCACAACACCGAATATAGGTTCAGTGCTATAGTAGTTGCATGCCGACCGATCGTTCTATCCGCAACATTCCTATACCAACAGCAAACCGTGCTGCAGTATATGATGAGCCTGCCCCGAGCAAGCGCCAAGGACCACCTCCACAGGTAGAACTTCCCAAACCAAAGCGACGTTCTCGAGGATGGTGGCTGTGGGCTATATTGGTGCTTTTGCTCTGTGCGATAGCTGGGGTACTCCTATCGACCGTGTTTCAAGCAGCAACAGTGACCGTTAACCCGAAAACCCTCGCGCTCGACCCCCAGACAATGACCGCGTATCCCAACGGACCTACCGGCACATTGCTATATAAAACCCTCACCGCTTCCCAGAGTGCCTCAACCAGCGTAGCTGCAAATGGCACCCAACATGTGTCGCGTGCGGCGACCGGTGTCGTCACCATTGCAAACAATTACAGCACTGCCCCGCAAGCGCTCGCAACAAACACTCGTCTCGCTGCGGACAACGGCACCGTGTATCGCCTCAAGAGTGCAGTGACCGTGCCGGGAGCTAAAAAGGGGAGTGACGGCACCCTTACCCCGAGTTCTGTTACTGCTTCTGTCTATGCTGACAAACCCGGTGAAGGCGGCAACACGACAGACAGCATCAGCCTCCATATTGTTGGTTTTAAAGGAGATCCGCGCTACACGAAGTTTTTGGTACAGTCCCAAGGCCCCATGACTGGTGGCTTCATAGGAGACGAACCCGCTGTGTCCGCAACTGATCTTGCAAGCGCACAAGACACTCTCAAGAAAGAGCTCGACCAGAGCATCCGTTCGGTCGCCACGTCGCAAGTGCCTGAAGGATATACCGCTGTAAACGGCTCGCTGAGCGTCACCTACACAAACATAAACCAAGCGCCAGCACCCAATAACACCCTTTCGCTCTCTCAAGGAGTCACAGCAACCCTCGCTATAATCAAAACTGACGATATTGCTTATGCTTTGGCAAAACAAGCAGCCGAAGGGTACCAGGGCGAACCAGTCGGCTTTAAGGACGTAAGCGTTCTTCAAGTTTCTCTTACAGACGCCTCTTCCACTAACACAGGGCCGCTCGCACTCTCCGTGGGAGGCAGCCCAACACTCGTTTGGCATGTTGATGTTGATGCTCTTAAAAAAGCCCTTTTAGGGAGCAACAAGGGTGATTTCCTTAATATTTTAAAGGGTTTTTCAACTACTATCGTTTGTTCAGCTGCACAGCCCTGCAGTGAAAACGCGCGTCCATTTTGGCGCAAAACACTCCCCACAGACCCAGGCAAGTTGACTGTTATTCTTACCAAATAGGGTC
>CAYSPK010000040.1:0-6176 GCA_964432905.1 uncultured Candidatus Saccharibacteria bacterium
CCGCATCGTGCGCCAGATGCCCGATGACAGCTTCGCGACGTTCGACGGCAGCATCACGACCACCGTACCATCGGTAGAGACAAGCTTTGCGCTCACCGCATGCTGGCCCGCCTTGGGCGTCCAGGTGACCGAGACGGTGTCCGCGATACCTGTCTTGAGAGAGACGGGGGCTTGGCCAATAGGACCGCTCGCATCTGAAAACTTTAACGTGCCAGTAAAGTAGCTCGGAGTGTCATTTTCTATCACTGCATATATAAACACAGTCTCGCCCTCGGTTACTGATGATTGCGAAAGAAACATTGATTGTTTCGCAAACCCCGCCGCTTGCGCAAAGAAGGGGAAGAGTAAGAAAAGCACAAATATACCACTGCTCACACGCATGCGCCCATTGTAGCACTAAATTGATGGTACAATTTCTGTATGTACAAGCGCGTGTTTCGCCAAGTGTGGAAAAAGATTGAGCACTACATAACACCCACCAAAGAAAATACTTACCGGCCGCACTTTTTACAAAAACCATGGCTTGTCTTTTTTCTTGTCCTCTCGCTCATGCTTGAGGGGTTTCTTGTTTCGAGCATGATGGCGCGCCAAACAGACTCCTTTTTGACGCGCAGGCCCCAAACAGAGCAGGCAGCTGCTGTGGTGAGCGTCCAAAGTGTACAAACTGTAGTGAAGGAGGTTGTGCGTATCTTGGGCGACCCTAAGGTGGTGAACGTTCTTTTGGGCGTGACAGGGGTGCTTGTTTTTTTGGTGGTAGTGTTTGCTTTTTTTATGCACATTGAGGTGCAGTCGCACGAGGCAGTAGCGGGCGGGTTGGTGGTCGTAGTCATAGCGGGACTGCTGGTTGCAGCCAATATGCATTTTCTAGGGTCGACGGCTGATGTGGCGGCGGGGATAAGGGCGCTTGCGCCTTAGCAGGGCTCTAGTTATGGTTATTGTATGAATCGAAAGCAATTGACGACCGGTATTGCGGTCGCGGCCGGGTTGTTCGTTGTTTCCATCTTCTTTTTAGTACGGAATCCCTTTGATTCTAGTACGCCCAGCGATGCTTCTGTGCAAGCGGCGTCGGCTGACCAGCAGTTGATAGTACAGGATGAAAAGATCGGCACCGGTCCTCAGGCGAAACTCGGCGATGTGGTGACGGTCAATTATATCGGTAAATTAAAAGATGGTACCACTTTTGACTCGTCGTATGGTGGGACCCCGCTCCAATTTCAGATAGGAGACTCGACTATTATTGCAGGATGGAATGCGGGGCTACAGGGTATGAAGGTGGGCGGTAAACGCCTCCTCATTATCCCGCCGCAGCTTGCCTACGGCTCGCACCAGGTAGGAGCTATCCCACCAAACTCGACACTTGTGTTTGAGGTGGATCTTCTTGCGGTGTCGGCAACAACAACCCTGCCGCAGTAAACATACCGTGTATATTGTGCGGCTCGTATATCTTTGCTACTGTCACCCGCATGCGGCCAATATCTTTCACGATAGAGAAAAAGCTCAAAAACGGCTTGGGCCGAGCGGGCGTGCTCAAGACTCCTCACGGTGAAATAAAGACGCCGGCATTTGTCGGGGTGGCGACCAAAGCAACCGTCAAAGGTGTTGCCACCGAGACGCTCAAGGAGCTCGGGCTCCAAACGATTATCGCCAACACGTACCATCTCTATCTCTCGCCGGGCGAAGAGGTGGTCGCTCAGGCGGGCGGCGTCGGCGAGTTTATGCGCTGGGACGGCCCCACAATGACCGACTCGGGCGGGTTCCAAGTATTCTCGCTCGGCTCTGGGTTTGGGAAGAAGATTTCCAAGTTTGGTGGGGAAAATGCCCAGGCAGAATCAGGTTCTGACGCGTCCCCTAGCAGTCCTGCAGCAGAAGAACCTGATTCTGCCGGGGCTACACGTAATCGGAAGAAAATTCCTGTGAAGTCACCAGTTATGTATGACGAAGAACTTGCCACTTCGCACGGCAAGCTCGCCATAGTCGACGAAGACGGTGTCACCTTCACCTCACACCTCAATGGCGACATGCACCGCTTCACGCCCGAGCGCTCGGTCGAAATTCAGCACAAGCTCGGCGCTGATATCTTTTTTGCATTCGACGAGTGCACCGAGCCCACCGCGACCTATGAATACCAAAAGGCCGCGATGGAGCGTACCCACCGCTGGGCCAAGCGCTCACTCGCTGCGCACCGCCAAAATATTGAGGCAAACAACCGCCAAGCGATATATGGCATAGGGCAGGGCGGCCAGTTTGACGACCTGCGCGCAGAGAGCGCCAAAACGATAGGCGACATGGGGTTTGATGGGTTTGGGCTTGGTGGTTCGTTTAGTAAAAAGTATGGCGACGACTCGCTGCAGTCGGCGCTCAAGATGCTTTCATATTTGCCACCCGAGATACCGATACACGGGCTCGGGGTAGGCGAGCCAGCCGACATATTCCTCGGTGCCGAGTATGGGGTCGACACCTTCGACTGTGTTATCCCGACGCGCAATGGCCGCAGCGGCACGATTTTTACCGAGCAGGGGCCGATTAATATTGAAAATCGACAATATATAGAAGACTTCACGCCGCTCGACCCCTTATGCCGCTGCCCGGTCTGTGCACCCAAGAGCGGGGCGGGCTATGCCAAAGCGTATATCCACCACCTCTTTCGCTCGAAGGAAATGCTCGCACCCATGCTCGCGAGCCAGCACAACATCTTCTTCCTCGCGAACCTCACCGAGCGTATCCGCCGCTCCATCCTCGATGGCGCGTTTGAAGCCTTCCGTGACGATTTTTTGAGAGGGTATACAAAAGGAAATTAATTGTTCCCATATATTGATATATCAAAACATTTGCGGAGTTTGGTTTTCTATTTTGTAATCTTCGGCATTCTTGTTAGAGTGGGGAGGTGAGTAATTTTCAACTCAAATCTGAATACGCGCCGGCGGGGGACCAGCCCAAGGCGATAGCCCAGCTCGCAGACGGGCTCAAAAAGGGTGTCCAGCACCAAACGCTTTTGGGTGTGACCGGCTCGGGCAAGACCTTTACCGCCGCCAACATCATCGCCAAGGTCGACAAGCCGACCCTTGTCATTGCGCACAATAAGACGTTGGCCGCCCAGCTCGCGCAGGAGTATCGCGAATTTTTCCCCAACAACGCCGTCCACTACTTTGTCTCCTACTATGACTACTACCAGCCAGAGGCGTATATCCCGACCTCTGACACCTATATCGAAAAGGAGGCCCAAATTAATGAAGAGATAGACCGCCTGCGCCACGCCTCGACCCAGGCGCTGCTCTCGCGCAGCGACGTTATCATTGTTGCCTCAGTGTCGTGCATCTACGCGCTTGGCTCGCCCGAGGAATATAAAAAGGTGCACGTCGAGCTCAAGGTGGGCGCCAAAAAGAACCGCGCCGACCTTATCCGCGAGCTCATCCATGTCTATTTTGAGCGCACCAACGCCGACTTAAAGCCCGGCACCTTCCGCGCGCTCGGTAACTCGATAGAGATCATGCCAACCGGCGAAAAGGTGCTGTACCGCGTGGAGTTTGCGGGAGATGTGATCGAGAAGATTCGCGTGATTGATGCCATTACACGCGCAGAAAAAGCATCTGAGTCTGCGCTTTACTTGTTTCCGGCGAAGCATTATGTGACACCCGAGGATGAGCGTGGGCGCGCGATAAAAGAAATCCAGTTGGAACTGAAGGATAGGCTCGCCAAGCTCGAGCGCGCGGGTAAATTGCTCGAGGCCGAGCGCCTCAAGCGCCGCACCAACCACGACTTGGCGCTCATCCGCGAGATAGGCTACTGCAACGGGATAGAAAACTACTCGCGCCACTTCGACGGGCGCAAGCCCGGCGAAGCGCCGTACACCCTGCTTGAATATTTCCCCCACAAGGCCGACGGCTCGCCGGACTTTCTCACCATCATCGACGAGTCGCATGTGACCGTGCCGCAGATTGGCGGCATGTACGCGGGCGACAGGGCGCGCAAAGAAAATTTGGTGGACTTTGGCTTTCGACTCCCGAGCGCGGTCGACAACCGCCCACTCATGTTCGAAGAGTTTGAGAAGCGCGTGGGTCAAGTGATTTACACCTCGGCTACGCCCGGCCCGTACGAGCGCGAAAAGAGCAAAAATCACATAGTCGAGCAAATTATTCGCCCGACTGGGCTCATCGACCCTGAGATTATCGTGAGGCCTGTCACTGGAGGCAGCATCGCTTCAGAAAAATCTTCTTCTCAACCTGCAGGACTGCAAGGGGACGGTTTCGAAAAAGATTTTTCTTCCGCTTATACATACCAAGGTCAGGTGGCGGATGTGCTCGACGAGGCGGCGGCGGTCATCAAGCGCGGCAGTCGCGTGCTCATCACCACACTCACTAAAAAGATGGCCGAGGACCTCACCGAATATCTCAAGGATAGAGAGTTTAAGGCTGCCTACCTCCACAGCGATGTCGAGACGCTCGACCGTATCACAACGCTCACTGAGTTTCGAAAAGGCGAGTACGACGTGCTTGTGGGCGTGAACCTGTTGCGCGAGGGGCTCGACCTCCCCGAGGTCGAGCTGGTGGCTATCCTCGATGCAGACAAAGAGGGCTTCTTGCGCTCAGAGACGTCGCTCATCCAGACCATTGGCCGCGCTGCGCGCAACGTCAACGGTCGCGTGATCCTCTATGCCGACGAAATGACCAAGTCGCTCGACTTTGCCATTAGCGAGACAAACCGCCGCCGCGCTATCCAGCTCGCATACAACAAAGAGCATGGCATCACGCCCAAGACCGTGCATAAGGCGATTAAAGATATTACCGACCAGCTGCGCAGCGAGCACGGCAAGGCAGTCAACACACTTTTGAGCGTTGATGCGCAGCTCTATAAAGAAAATCCAAAGAAGTTTATCACTGAAAAGAAGAAACAGATGGCTGAGGCGGTGAAGAACCTCGACTTTGAGACTGCGGCGCTCATCCGCGACGAGCTCTACGCGCTCATGGGCGAGGGTAAGGCAAAAAAGAAATAGTTATACACACTCGGTACTCGCGCGGCCGGCATTTCCTGTCATACTGAAGGTATTAGATTTAAATAACGCCACTTTAGTATGCAAAAGCTGCACAAAAGAATGATGAAAAAGAGCCGCGCCTATGCCGCGTGGCACAAGACGCCGTATATTTCGGCAGCGCACTTCATCATCCTCGCCGGTTTTGGTGCACAGATGGCGATGATCCTGCAGCAGGCGCTCGCCTAAGGGCCAAAAGAGCAAAAAGCGTTATCCACAGCCCCGCCCGAGCGGGGCTGTTGACATATCTGGTGACTCTGGTAGTCTCTTCCCTTGTCGGCTTCAGGCCGGCATTTCGTTTCCGGAAGGCATCTGCTCCCGGGTGATAAACGAAACGTTCCTCACTTTCTGTTAGAAGGAAACCCAACCATTGGCTAAGAGCAACAACCATCGTTTCCGTAGCTCGTCGATCGTTATCGATAACGGCGACGGCGTCCTCGCCTCCGTGCCCTTGAACGGTCTCCCCGCCGGTCAGAAGCTCTCCGGACGTGATCCGATCTCGGGCAACAAGGCGAACACGGTGACCTATACATTGTACAGGGGTGCTGTCCTCGCGCAGGACCAGGGGACCGGCGATTTCATGCGGACCGATCAGGCAAGCTGGAACGTCGCCGCCATGAAGTCCTTGGCGATCCAGGGCTGCAAGATCACTCTGCCGGACGGCAGCGACTACGATTCGAACAGCTGATCGGCGCCGCCGGCGCTGTAGATACCCAACTCTACACCTGAGCCAACAGCGTTTCGAGGTTCGTGGCAAATTAGCCTCGATTCGCTGGATGTTCTCATACCCACAACGGGCCGCCCCTCAAAAGGCGGCCCACTTCTTTTCTATACCAACATATTGCAGAACAACTTTTTATATTTGGCTATGGGTTTTGAGGACAATGTGATACACTAGCGCTAACACTACTAACCCCTATGCTGAAGGCTCGGGGCGCTGTTTGTGTCTATTATGGCCGAGGAATATATACACATAAAAGGCGCGAAGACGCACAACTTAAAGAACGTCGACCTCAAGATCCCGCGAGGTAAGATGGTTATTTTTACTGGGCTCTCTGGCTCGGGGAAGTCCTCCTTGGCGTTTGACACCATCTTTGCCGAAGGGCAGCGCCGCTACGTCGAGTCGCTCTCGGCCTATGCGCGCCAATTT
>CAYSPK010000041.1:0-6057 GCA_964432905.1 uncultured Candidatus Saccharibacteria bacterium
GTGATGATACGTGTCGTATCCACAACAGAAAGCGCTTGGGGCTGCTGACTGCTTAATGAAAGCACTTTATTTACGGTGAGCGCTGCGGCAGCGATAAGAAGCATGCCCACGGCCATAGCGATAAGAAACTCTACAAGCGTGAGTCCTCTGTTCATTGGCTTAATTGTACCCTTAGCGTCTGATGCCCAGACAGAGTAAGGTTGTTTATAGTCTGTGTCTGGTACCCCGGCATTTGTACAACGACCTGGTATCCACTCCCCTGCCCTAAGCCAGCAAATATCGATTGTCCAGGCGTGTAGCAACCAGACATATAGTTGATTGCGACGTTGCTTAGCACTGGCGTTGTTGAGGCGCTTGTTGTGGTAAGTAGCACTTTATAACGTAGGTATCGCTTATTGTTCAGTGCGGTGCTTATGGTGGTACCTGGCACGGTGTAGTACGAACTTGCCGTGCCGTCTGGCCCCAGGAAATCCCATGTCGCATCATCATTATTTGCCGCAAGTTGGAACGCTACTGATGTTGATGCGTTTTGCGACTGAGGATTCCAAACCAAAGTCGAGAATGTGGTCGACGCAGTGCCGGTGTCAAACGACGAGGAGATGAGTGAACCGGATGACACATACGCACCCGCGCCGCCTACGAGGCGCAAGCCGATAGGTTGGGTCTGCGTGTCAACGTTGCCATCATCGCTTGCATATTTGGTTTGGTCAGACATATCTGCTTGTCCACTCCCACCGGTCCAATCCTCTTGAGACACACTGCTGCCGGCAGTGAGTTTGCTTGCACTATACCCAAGTGATGTGTTGAGGAGTTGCACGGTTGCCCCTTCAATAGAGTTCCCCGTCGATGAGTCAGTCACTACCACCAAGAGACTATTATCAGTGCTTGGCCCAAGCATAAGAACAGACTGCTGCGCAGTGTTCGGGAGCAATGTGATCTGCTGGAGCGGCGACGAACCATAGAGCATGTAACTTCCCTTAGGGGTCGGCGTATAGGTATCCCATTCTATCGGGTTAAGTACGATTTTACCGACACTGTCCGTGGTATACGTATTATCAAATTTCAACACGTTTGGCGTACCAATGAGTTTTGCACCTTTCAACTCAACATCAGCCCCTGCAATAGGTCGACATGACTGGTCAACCGCTTTGAGTGTTAGCTGACTCAGTGCATCTATCGAAAAACTGACCGAGGTTACCTGACCATTCACCACCGTAGCATCCGGCTTGGTTGGATTTTGATTGTCTGCAGTGCTTGGATAGGTTTGGTCGGCCGAGTAACCAGACTTCGAAGCGACAATGTGGTAGCTCGTGGCACTACTCTGTGCTCCCACTTCGGTCCAATTCCCCTGCGAGTCCGTGGTGCGCACCACATCCAGTGGTGGCGTCGTTGCACTATTGGTTATATGTAGAGTCGCTCCCGGCACTGGCTGCCCCACCGCATTGATAACACTGAGCGTGAGTGCGCCGCCGTTTGCCATATTTTCAAGACCTTTCGGCACTACCGTGGTCACAAACGAAGTTTGGTGGCTAGTGGAAAGATTGGTTATGGTGAGTTTCACTTGTTTGTAGTCGGTATCGATAGCACTCGTACCGTCGGCCGGATCATCCACATAGGCGACAGAGAAATACACTTGGTATGTGGCACCGTTGTACGGAATAGTGAGCGGATTTGCTATATCAGGGAGTGGCCCGGACGGGTTGCCTGTTTTTGTACCAACCTGTGCGTAGGGCAAGTTACGCGCTATCTCCATGTAGGTTTGTGAGAGCGCCGCAACCGCCGCGGTATCTCGGTATACACGCATCCCCCGCACCGCAGCAGTACCGAGCGCATAAAGCGCTGACACTAAAAGCGTGAAAATCGCCAGCGCTATGATTGTTTCAACAAATGTAAACCCTCGACCATGCTTGGGGTGGCTGTACATAGAAAAAATCATAGCATGCACCCTATCATTATTTTTGAATAAGAAGCGGGAACTCAATGAAAAATTGCGTACCCTTCCCCACACCTCCAGAGGCCGCCCAGATTTTTCCATGGTGGGCCTCGACGAACGTCTTTACAATAAATAGACCAAGACCAGACCCGTTGTTGTTCACTTCTTGGGCGTTATCCCCTCGACTAAACTTTTCAAACATATGTTTGAGTGTCTCTTCGCTTATACCAATACCTGTGTCGTGCACCTCAACACGCGCCGCAGACATGCCCGGCACCTTACGCAGACTAACCAGCACTTAACCTTTAGGTTTATATTTCGTCGCGTTGTCGATAATGTTGCTAAATACTTGCTTGAGCTTACCTGCATCACCCCAGATAACCACCTTTTCCTCAGGCACAGATACCTCAAGCACAAGTCCCTTTGCTTCCACACCCGGCTTTAACTCAGCCCCCACCATGGTTACCAGCGTGGTGAGATCGACCGGCCCAAATTGGTACTGCATCCTCCCCTGTTCAATACGAGATACGTTGAGATAGTCGTTCACCATGACCGCCATACCAGAACTTTCATCTATGAGCGTTTGCATAGCAGTCTTCAAATTTTCAGGAAGTGGCCCATACGTACCATCCATAATGGAATCAATACTCCAGCGGATAGCGGTGAGCGGTGTACGCAGTTGGTGCGACGCAAAAGAAAGGAATTCACTTTTCTCTCTATCAACTTCTCGCAAGCGCGCATTTGTAATCTCAAGCTCGTGCTCTTGTTTTTCAATGAGCTCACGCTGTTTTACCTCTCGATTTACACTTCGAGTCAACTCAACACCAGCCCCCACGATGCATATCAATAAAAAACTGCGGAAAATAATCTCAACTGTGCTATGCGTAGCCACCACCTCAGCAAACGCAAGTGCGCCCAATATAAAAGTCAGGATCTGCGCTGCAAACGCCTTGATGTTAAAAAGATGATGTTTGTAGACGGTGTACGCAATAAGCCCCACAAGAGGGAGAAGGAGTATGCCCGCATACGGCAAAAAGGAAACCGTGTTAAACACAAGAGGCAACACCACATTAAACAATACGATGAGCCCCGCGGTTATGCTCATCCCCGTCAACATGAGAGTTGTTGACCCGCGTTTGGTAGAGTCGATCTCTGTTTTGCGTGTGCGTGCGAGCTTAAACAGCCCCACAGCAAGGAGGCCAAGGGTGCACGCCGCAAATAAAACAATACCAGGGCCCGACTCAGCTCGTGTTACCTCGCCCACGGGTGCAAGCGCGCCTATACCAGAAAAAACAAATGGGGTAAGTGTTAGGAGGGACATTACACCAACAGCCGGCAACAGGGCGTAGTTGTGCCAAAGTGGCATACGAATTCGTTCCAAAGGGAACACGTACGCGAGACGAAAAAAGAAGTAGGCGTGCCACACAGACGTAAACAAATTGAGGCGCAGCGCAATAAGAATCGAGGCAGGATCAGAAAATTGGTATTGAGAAAAATTTGCAAGCGTCCACAGCACCGTCGCGAATACAAACAAGAAAAAATTTCTCGCGGTGATATTTTGGGTGTCGTCAAGAAGTGCAACTGTACCAAACAATACCAACCCAGACAGTGCCACGCCGACACCATAAAGATCAATATTGGTTACAGCAAAGGCGGTATTCATGCTTGGTGCCATTCTGTTACATATTCTACAGCGCGGCGCCGTGTGTGTACCATTCGTTTAGTTGTCTCTCCCACACGAAAGAGCGCGTATGGTTTGCGATCTGCATACTCAAAAATCTTCTGAAGTTGAGACATTGCTTCTTCTATGTGTGCTCGTGCCTCCTGGCCCAAACCTCCCGACTCCCCCGCTCGGGCCGCAAAGCGTAAAAAGAGCGTCCCCATAAGGGGTTGCACACTCAGGCCTTGCGACTCCGCTTCAAGCCAACACGCCTCAAAAGCTCGCCCCGCCTCAAAAGCAGCTTGGGGTGTTTCTTCTGTGGTGGTTATGCAGCAAAAAGCTCCTGCCTGCGCATACAGAGCTGCGTTTTGCGTGGCAACTATTCTATTAAACTGCACGAGCCGATTAAGTAGCGCGCAACGCTTCCACGAACGAGCGACCTTAAACCCCACAAGAGCTGGGGGCGGGAGCGCCAAAGATTCCACAAAAAAACCGGTGCGTTTTTCTGCGTCTTCAGCAGAAGTCCAATTGATATGTTCAAAAAAGAACTGGTGTAATTTTTCGGCACCAAGCATGATATATTCGTTCGTCGCACCGATCTGCCCGATACTAGTTGCGTCCTTCCTGTCGGTGGTCAAGTGCACTTGGGTACTATTGGTGGTACCAGCATGTACCAACCGGGCGCACATTGCTTCAGATAAAGGGCTGGCTGTATACGGATGACGGTTAGTCACCCGCTTCGCAATAGCATCTGAGCGCGGATGCTTGTTGGCAACGCACGGCGCGCACACAACACGAGCAACTAGATGTTCCCTCGAAGGATCTGGGAATGCTGTTACTTCGGCGGTAAATCCAAGAGCGCTAGCCGCGGTGTATATGTTTTCTACACACGCACCAAGCGCCAAATATGCCGCATGCTCCCTATAGTTATAAAAAGAGGTGTCTGCTTCAGGATCGAGTAAAATGTCTATGATCTTTTCTTTTTCGTATACTACAAACCGCCACGGTTGAGCGTTGTCTCCTGATGGCGCACGTATAGCAGCCTCAAGTAAGGGGCGCATGTCTGACATACTTATAGTATATCGAACATTGCTCTAAATTTTTCTTCAATTTCTTTACGACTGTGAGCAGCCTCGCCATGTTGCGGATCAAGTAGTTGCTCTAGGGAAATAACAGCTCGGTTGTCTATGAGCGACGCCCCTGCGAGAATATGCCGCACGCAAAAAGCAACCGCAGCGGCATTCAAAAGCGCCGTACTACCGAGCTGCGGCCACGACACAACACTTCTACCCATTTCAGTCAGCGAATACAGCATGCGCTCACTGTGATTCTCCACCCCAACCTGAGTGGCGATAAGCCGCCCGATTTCTTTTTTATGCAGATGCTGAAGCTCTTCGAGGGTTATATCTCCAAGACGGCCATGAAAAAAATCTGGCTGCGGATCGTGGTCATACCGCTCGACATCAAGAATGCTCGACTCACCACAATCTGCGGCCATGACCACTGGTATCTTTCGTGTTCGCGCCTCTTGGCGTATACGCACCTTCGCCGCTAATGAATCCACCTCATCCACCACCACATGAGCTCCTTCAAGAAAAGAGCTGGTGGTTTCTTCAGTGAGTCCATCCTCATACAATTTGATGTGCAGGTAGGGGTTTGTTTCCCATAAACGACGGGCAACCATGACTATCTTTGGCAAACCCAACTCCCCCACTCCCGCCAAAATGCGGTTTGTGTTTGAAAGTGCGAGCGTATCCATGTCTGCCAACCGAAATTCTCCACCCACCCCCTGCATACCAAGTGCGTAGACAATGCTCGAACCAATACTCATACCCGCAACAGCAATCACCGCGCGTGCATATCGTGCCTGCTCCTCAGGCGCGATGAGGTGTGCGTTACGTGCTGTGCGCACCGCATAAAAATCTTCTTCTGCGAGCACGTGTCCAAGGGTACGGCTCCAGGGAAAGTAGGCCCATATCCCCTGCTCTTCCAAAGGACGTGTGGTCTCGAGTGCGCGCACGTACTCATCGCAACGATTTTTACCTTCAGGATGAAATACGAGGGTTGGATTCTGTACAAAAAAAAGTTCTTTAAGCTGCTCTCGATAGTCATCACGCACCGCCACAATTTCGCCTAAGCGCACTAGAGTAGCAAAAGCATCGTGCTGTGCAGTGTCCTGTAGATTAAAGAGTCGTGGAGTGTGTTGTACATCAACCTCGCCGAACTTCTGTAGTGTGGTGAGAATATCCTGTTCCATATTTATATTTTTTGTGGAGCCATAAAACGTGGCTTCAACCCCGGCTTAAAATACGTTGGATCCCCCGCGGGATGCAAAACGATGTGTGGAGTCATCTTCTTAGCGCCCACCATTGCTGAAGCATCGCGATACTCTATATTAATGTGCTTGAGGACTTCAGTAATATGTTTTTGTATACTTTTTTCGAAATCCTTTGGCGCCCGCACC
>CAYSPK010000042.1:0-5940 GCA_964432905.1 uncultured Candidatus Saccharibacteria bacterium
GATCTCCTTACCTTGCGACATGTCCCATGGCGAGATGCGCAGCGTGCGCGCGTCTTCAGCCGAGATGGTCGCCACCTGGTGGATGGCCATGCGTGAGCCATAGCTCTCGACCTGCACACTGTCGAGGATGCTTGGTGCCGCGCGGCCGGTACGCACACCCGACATTTCGCGACTGAGCCTTTCCGTAATATCTGCTATCTTCTTTTCAAGTGGTTTAAAATCGTATGCCATGCGGATATAATACTACACTCGAAACTTTTTGGCAGCGGGTGGGTAGATTTTGATGAGAGGATCTTTGCTCGTGTCGTAGGTTCGGGCGGGGGCGAGGTAGCGGCCATAGTGGATGATGCGGTGCGTGATGCTCCCCCACTCTTTTTTTGGCACCAAGAGCATTAAATCACGCTCGATACGCACCGGATCTTTGTAGTCCGAAAGATCATAGCGCTGCACAAAACGGATAACATGCGTGTCGACGGTGATGCCGGCGACCACATTAAACGCCTCTTTGAGTACCACCGTTGCCGTCTTGCGCGCAACGCCCGGCAGCCGCAAAAGCTCTTCGATAGTTTTTGGCACTTCACCTTTAAACTCACCTTCTACCATCTTAGCCGCACCTAAAATATTTTTTGCTTTTGCATGATAAAACCCTGAGCGCTTAATCATGTACTCAAATTTTGCAATCCCTTCAGCGCTCTTCCCGGCGCGCGCATAGTCTTTTGGTGTTTTATATTTTTTGAACAACTCGGCAGTAATTTTATTCACCATTTTGTCGGTACACTGCGCCGAGAGTTGCACCGCGACAAGCAGCTGCCACGGCGTTTCGTAATTCAATTCAATCTTCGCGTTTGGAAAGAGCCTCTTGAGCTCTCGATCAAGTCTTTGCAGTCGTTCTTTTCGTTCAACTAATTTCTTGGGTGTCATACGATAGTTATGAAATAAAAACTAATCGAAATGAGCACTATTTACTTCACTATGGGCAAAGTCACTGCCAAATGCTCAAGAATCATCTTCAGTGACGGGGCGCGGTCGTTGAGATATTGACGCAGGTGAGTGAGATCTTCGAGCGCTGCGCGCACTTTTGCATCAGCGATGTGTGGATGGAGTGCAGCTTCAAGCTCGGTAAAAAAGCTTCTTGTACGTTCGCGCGCATCCTCCTCATCCTTGAGAAACGTGGCGACCCAGTCGCTGCGCTTTTTATAGGGCGAAGCAAGAAATTCAGTCGCGTCGTTAGTGTCGATTCGAAGAACTTCTTCCTTTTTTTCTTGCAGAAAACTTTCTTCGCCCCGCAAATCCAACATTCGTGATTTGAGCGTCGCTAAAAGTGTGCCATGCGGTAAAAGTAAAACAAATTGCGTCCCCGGCTGGGGCTCTTCAAACAGCTTCAGCAATGCTTGCTGCGCTTCGCTCGTCATCGAACCCACGCCGAGCATAAAGAGTGTGCGGCTGCCGGTGTTTGTGAGCGACGCGGTGGCGATGAGTCCGCGTGCCTCCTCGATGCCAAATTTTTCAAACCGCTCAGCGACAAAGCCCGGGTCGTAGGCCACGAAACTCTCACTCTCGCGCAGTGTGTGCACAAGCACGTCAAACTCGTTCAACTGCCCTTCAATAAAATACGCATGGTGCGTGAGCATGTTAGCGTTTGGCAATAACGGCTTTTTTGTACGTATCGAGGTGTTCAAGAGCAATACCAGTACCGTGCGCGACACAAAAAAGCGCATTGTCAGCAACGACTGCCTTCACCCCCGTGCGGCGCAGCACCAGCTCGGGGAAATTGCGCAGCTGGCTCGTGCCACCAGTCATGATGATGCCTTGGTCGATAATGTCGGAGGCAAGTTCAGGCGGCGTCTCTTGGAGCACGTCACGAATGGCTTTGATTATTTCGCGCAAATCTTTACCGATAGCCTTCACGACATCGTTGGTTTTCAATTCAAACGAGCGTGGCAAGCCTGAGATAAAATCGCGCCCGCGCACCTGCATGGAAAGTTCCTCTTCAACCGGGACCGCTGAACCAATTTGAATTTTGATATCTTCGGCAGTCTTGTCGCCTATGCCGAGGTTATAGGTCTTCTTTATATAGTCGGCGATGGTATGGTCGAGCCTGTCGCCTGCACACTTCACAGAAATTGATGCAACAATGCCGCCAAGCGAAATCACTGCAACGTCGGAGGTGCCGCCGCCAATATCTATCACCATGTGGCCACGTGCCTCTTGGATGGGGATACCGGCGCCTATCGCTGCTAAGACTGACTCCTTCACCACATACGCACTCTTAGCGCCTGCGCGGATAGCAGCCTCGACGACCGCACGGCGCTCGGTCGAGGTGACGCCAGTAGGAACCGAGACCATCACCTCGGGTTTAAAAAGTTGAAAGCGGCCCATCGCCTTGTTGATGAAGTAGCGCAGCATCGCCTGGGTCACGCGGTAGTCGGCAATGACACCATCTTTCATTGGGCGGTACGCGACGATCTCGCCGGGCGTGCGGCCTATCATCTCCTTCGCTTCAGCACCGACAGCAAGAATGCGCTTATCAAGTTCAGAAATGGCGACGACGGACGGCTCGTTGAGCACCACACCGCGGCCAGGAATAAACACCAAGGTGTTTGCGGTGCCGAGGTCGATACCAAGCCGTGGGGTGAGTAGTGACATGCACAAGAATAATACCGGAGTGCGGGCGACTAAACAAATGACGCAAAGAAAAACGGCGCACCCTCACTCCTCCCCTTTCAAGAAGTTGCAAGAATGCGCCGCGTATCAGCCAGATTTCTCCGGCGAAGTCAGCCCGGCCGCTGCTGCCCCCACAAGCACATGAGCAGGTACGGCCGCCGCCGAATCTCGATGGCAAGGCCCAGCAGAAGCGCCGGGAAACCCAGAACGAGCAGTGTTCCAGGTTCAGGGATCGGTTCCCGCGAAAGGAATGACTGGCCTGTTTGGCCGGCCACCGGCTCCCAAACGAACACGTTGTACGCCGAATCTGGCGTCTGCCACGGACCGCTCAGTACGTTGGCGATATACTGATTCGCCAATGTGATCGACGACGGGGTCACGCCGGTCGCATACATCGTGCCGCTTCCGACATCGCCGATCGTCGCTGTCGGCTCGTAGATGAACTCCAGTGCCGAGAGTGCCAGAGCAACCGACTCGTCCGACGTTGTCGGCGCTCCTGCGTGCGACAACAGAGCAGCGAGCCAGGTCTTCACCGCAGGGGTAAAGACGCTGTCCAGACTGACCATATTGTAAAGCGAAGCCGAGCCATTGATGAAGGGCTTGAAGCAGTCGATGGCCAAACCCGAGAAAAGCCCGGGACCGGATACTTCGGTGAAATCCCCGCCGTAGGTCCCGATCCAGACGTTCGGCGTGGAGTTGGGGACCACCGTTATATAACCAGCCTGGCTGAGACCCACAGTCTCATTGGTCAGCTGCCATGGGTTCGCCCTGGCCTGCTGCCCGAAGACAATCAAGCTGAACACGAACAGTAAAAATAGTAGCCGCCGCATGGCGGTGTCTCCTTTTTCACTCGTTGTTACAAAAAACGCTCCCTCATATCGCCAAAAAGCAACAGGGGAAGCCGGCAGTACTATAACACAAGTGTATAAAAAATGGAAGAGGCTTTCAATATGCGCCTTTTTGTGTTACAAAGTCATTGGACGTTCTGGTGCTACAAGCATTTTGAGCGTTCAGTTGCAACTGACTGAAAAAAGGACCTATCGCATGCGAGTTCTCGCAATTGGCGCCGCGTTGGCGCTTTCTTTGTTGACGCCGACGATCTCACATGCCGGCACAACATACGATGATTCTTTGACCGAAGGAACTTACTTCGGCACAGGAAACCCCAACATCCACTGGACAGTCAATACCACCACCCAGGCTGAGCTCGGCCTGCAGGCGCTGATACGCTACACCGGCCCGATCACACCTGACGCAGCAACAAGCCTCTACAGGGCGCCCACCGGCCCAACCACCGTCCCAAGCAAGACCGGCTCCGCGTGGGGTTTCGCCTTCTCGTACCTCGGCACCAATCCGCAGGCGACGGTGGCAAACGTCACCCTGAGTCTGTGCATGCAGGACGTTGGCAATGGGACGTCGGGCTGTTTCGACCCACGACTCATCCCCGACAACGCCCTGCTGTCATCCCCCGCCGGCTATGGCATCCAAAATGCCGAAGCCCTGTCTTTTACCGCCATCGCTTCGGCATTGGGCGATCCGGGTTATGACATGAACGCCAATGACACTTACATCTTCATCCTCTCGGCGACGTGCCCACAATGCACCGCGGGCCGTGATCTCGGGTCAGTGAGCATGACGGTTGTCGTCGGTGACGGCGCACCTGTCCCCGAGCCCGCATCGGTCGCCCTGCTCGGCTTCGGGCTTGCCGGCACCGCATACGCCAAGCGTCGGCGCCGCGGCGGCACGGGCAACGATGGTGGCTCGGCCAACGATAACAAGGCTCTGCCGGTCGCGGCCTGATCGCTGATCCCATAGTCCGCCATGAGCGGACAAGGCCCGCGTTTTCTCACCCTTCGGGGATCGAGAAAACGCGGGTTTTTCTTTTTTATATGCAAGACAAAATAGCAAAACTGTGTTATTTTCAATCTGGCTGTTCACCTTTCGGCAGTCATCCTTGCAAGGGAGCGACTAATCCATGATTCGACGAATATTGGCCAGCGGGTTGCTGCTGGCTACGTTGCTGTTGCCGCAGTTTGCGGCGGCAGGAGTACCCATCGACCCATCGCCAACCGTTCTACTCGGTGATGGTTCGGTAGCGACCAACTTCACCTGCACCATCACCATGTCCGGTGGTGGCTTCGGAGGGCCGGGGACTTGCGGGTCCATATCTGTCACCGGGACACCAGGGCTACTGACCTTCAACTCAGGGTTCGTCGCCGCAAACACGCACATTCAGGACGTGTTCCTGACGTACGAGCTTACATCCCCAACTCCAGTCACTGGCATAGACCTAAGCTTCAACGGCGCCTTCATGGGCCTGGCCATCAACAATGTTGTTGAACAGGTCTTCGACGCAGCAACCAACGCCCTCTTGGGGACCCTGTCGGTCGGCTGCAACGGTGCGTGTGTCTACCAGGACCCACCGCTCGGCGCGTTCCTGCCACTCATTGGCGGTGGAAGCACAGATCTGATCGTCCACAAGGATATCCTCCTTGCGTCCGACGTCTCCAGCTTCTCGAGCATCAGCGATATCGGACAATCAATCCACTACAACATTCCCGAACCCACATCTCTGGTGGTGCTGGGTGTTGGCTTCACTGGTCTTGGGATCGCCACCCGGCGGCGCTGGGGCGGTGACTCACGCGGCCACGCCTAGTGCACTAGCGGCCCCACAGGGTTGCCACTGGAATCAAAAGCCCCCGTCGGCCAGACCGGCGGGGGTACTTCTTTTTATTACTGTGACGCCTCTCTTTTTATATTGAGCCCAAGCGCAGAGAAACGCTCTTCTATATGCTCGTAGCCACGATCGATAACATACGCATTGTCGATGGTCGAGGTGCCTTCGGCGACGGTAGCTGCCAATAAGTACGCGAGCCCGCCGCGCAAGTCTGGACTCTCGAGCTTTTTGCGCGTCAGTTTTTTAGGCCCCCGGATAATGACACGGTGCGGATTCATTACCGTCATGTCAGCGCCCATGATGACGAGATCGTCTACATAGCGAAAGCGCCCGTCAAAAATAGTTTCGAGGATACTCCCCTCGCCTTTGCACTGGCTCATGAAAACCGCCATCGGCGCCTGCAGGTCGGTCGGGAAGCCAGGATACTCATGGGTACGCACCGACACCATGCGGTAGTCGCTCCCACCACGGATGCGGATGGTGTTCGCTGTTGTCTCGACCGACACGCCCGCCTGAGCTAAGAGCGTGAGCGGTACATTGAGCCACGATGGATCACAGTTGGTGATAGTGATGTCTTCACCCGCAAGCGCCGCGAGGAT
>CAYSPK010000043.1:0-5778 GCA_964432905.1 uncultured Candidatus Saccharibacteria bacterium
AGGGCCCCGAGCGCTTGGAGAACCTCAAAGAGTTGGTCTCACTCGCGGCGCGCTACGACGATTATCCGCTTGTGAGCGATATCTCACTGCACGCGGGACTCGATGCATTTTTGGAGAGTGCCGCGCTCGCGAGCGACCAAGACGAGTTGAAGGATGACGCTAACGCGGTGCGACTCATGACGGTGCATGCATCCAAAGGCTTAGAATTTAAAGTGGTGTTTATCACCGGGCTTGAAGAAGGACTTTTCCCCTACCAGCGCGAGAGTGAGGAGGAGGCTGACAATGAAGAAGAGCGCCGGCTCATGTACGTAGCGATCACCCGCGCCCAAAAGAAGCTGTATCTTTGCTACGCCTCATACCGCACGATCTTTGGCGCCAAATCGGCGACGCTACCCTCAACCTTTCTTTCCGACATACCAGGAGAGCTCATTGAATTTGAAATGCCCGAGCGCCTTGGAAAAACCATTTATCTGGACTAAAGTCCTCATATGTATAAGAAGAAGTCGCTTGGTCAACATTTTCTCGCCCCAGGAGTGCATGTGCGCACTATTGCTGATGCGGTCGAGGTGGTGCCGGGTGAGTGGGTGGTCGAGATAGGCCCGGGCGGGGGAGTGCTCACCCGCGAGCTGTTGGCGCGCGGCGCCCGGGTTATTGCTGTGGAGAAAGACTCGCGTCTTATACCGCTCCTTAGTGAGACCTTTGCTGCAGAGCTGAAAAGTGGCCAACTGACCCTTATTGAAGGCGATGCGCTCGAGTTTTCGCTCCCTAAAAAGCTCAAAAAGGAGCCGTATAAAGTAGTGGGGAACATTCCGTACTACATCACCGGCGCGCTGCTACGAGTGTTTCTTTCGGCGAAGCACCAACCCATCCTCCTTGTATTTCTTATGCAAAAAGAGGTTGCTGAGCGCATCGCCCGCTCAAAAAAGGAGAGTCTGCTCTCGCTTTCGGTCAAAGTCTATGGCATTCCTGAGTACATAAAGACGGTGCCGCGCGGCGCCTTCTCACCTGCGCCCGCTGTAGACTCAGCGGTACTGCGTGTGCGCGACATTTCTCGCACCAATTTTAAAAACAGCGCCCAAGAAGAACGTTTTTTTGCACTTATTCATGCTGGATTTGCCCAAAAACGCAAACTTCTGCGGCGCAATATCGAGTCACTTCTCGGCCCCAATACAGAAATATTGCTTAAGAAGGCCGCTGTCGACCCCTATGCACGCGCAGAGGATATCTCCCTCCAAACCTGGGTAAATTTGCTCGGCTAGCACAAGATTCTTCCTGTATACTGTGCGTATGTCTGTTCGCCCATACCTACCTAGTGGCCAATTTGCTTCTATTGTTGGATCTATATTTGCTGCAATTACTCTCGTGTATGTTGCCCAGTGGGTGACTACACCACACGAACCTCCCACACCGCAAGTACCCGCAAGCCAAAAAACAGCTTGGCAGCGCGTGCTCACCAAACTACAAGAAGACAACGCTGCTTCATTACCAACGCCGCCTGATGAAGATACCGTTGCTGCGCTACGCCGCGGCGCCCAAAGTGCCAATCTTACTGAAACATTCGGTAAAACACTCTTGGTGAATGTCGCCGACGCACAATCACAAGGAGCGGGTAAAGATGCCTCCACCCAAAATCAGCTCATAAATGCCGCCCTCTCTCAAATCCAAGAAACAAACATCCCCTCAAAGGTTTATACAAACAAGGATATAACCATTGTGGCAGACTCCAACGAAGTCCTACACCGCTACGGGAACACCCTCATCACTATTATGGAGCACCACCCTGGCGCAAGCGTGGGCGCCACGTACCAGATAATAGGTGACCAGGTGAACGGAACAAAAAATAACTTGCCGAAGCTCCTTGCCATAGGAAAGGAGTATGCCGCTTTTGCAAAAGAGCTGAGCCTGGTGCCGGCACCACAGTCGCTGGCCGCGTACCACCTTTCGCTCATAAATGCGTATACTCAGGCCGCCGATTCTTATGAGGATATGGCTCAACTAGACACAGACCCTTTGCGCGGACTTGCTGGCCTGCAGATGTACAGCACGACCATAACCAATATCCAAAAATTGTTTATAAACATCACCTCTGTGTTTGATAAACGGGGTATACTTTTTAGCAAGGACGAACCAGGCGCAGCGTGGACTGCGTCTCTGTCCGCGCAGTAGCATGAACAAACAAGTCATCATTACTATAGTGGCCGGCCTCGTGGTGGCTGCGCTTGTTGGTTTTGGGTGGTGGTGGTTTATCAACCGAGCACAAACTACTCCCTCGGCAACCGGCACCTTTGGCGCTGCTGGCAACAAAGCCCCTGGGGGCTCTGCCCAAGGAAACACCACTAATGTTGGCCTCCCCACCTTACCCACTAATGGCATCCCAGCTGGCAAGTACCTCGTCAAATCAACCACCGGCCAAGAAGTGGGGAACTATAGCATCATACCTACGGGAAATGGTACCTACGCCGTAGCAGCTACTGATGGCTCGGGAGCGCTCGGCGCAGGGACTTATGTACTCACCATAGACAATGTCACCGCCACTTATGTGGCGGCTCCTGTTGGCACAGACGGCCCAACCACTCTCTACTCTATAGAGCTAGCACCCTATGGAGTGGGCACCACCTTCACCGGCGGGGGGACGAGCCTTTCGACCACAACCACCAGTATTTCTACCTCGAGTATCCCCAGCGCGAGCACGTACACTCCCGCCACCACAACAGACCTGGGGCTCGGCTCTACCGACACGAGCGGGGTAGAGTGGCTCGATGCAAACAGCAGCGGCGGCACCGTATTTAACTCAAGCGATGTTAGTGGCTTTAGTACTAACAACCCCTTTACCACCTCTGGATCAGACGGGGGAACTATAACCACTCTCAACTCATCAGACAGTAGTGGCAGTAGCGGTAGCAGCGCTCTCACCACAGTGGGTGTCGCTGTCGCCACCGGAGTGGTGTCCTGTACCTTACCGTCACTGGCGGCAACACTCGCTGGCTCATTTGCACTCTCTGTAGCAGGCCAAGCGCTTGGGACAGGAGGAACCGCTGAAGCACAAGCGGGTATTGCCGCTCCTGGGGTTTGGCCAACTATTGATGTTGGTGCCCGTATGGGTGCAGCTGGGGCGGCGACCGCAGCAAAAGGAGATGGTGTAACAAACGCCGCCTCAGCAATATCAAACAATCTTAACCTTTCAATAAATCTTTCAAATCTCATATCAAGCCGCTTGCTTGACTGCTTTGCGCGCCAAATCGCCAAAGCGCTGCTCAAGACTATTGCGCAGAGCACCATCGCGTGGATAAATAGCGGCTTTAACGGCAAGCCTTCGTTCGTCCAAAATTACAACTCCTTCTTCACGAGCGTCGCTGATACTGCCGCGGGGAACTTTATTAAAGGTAGTTCATTATCCTTCCTTTGTAGCGCCTTTTCGCTCAAAGTGCGTATAGCTATCGCGAGCAGCTACTCGAGCACAAGTGGCCAATCCTGCTCGCTCACAAGCGTCATCAGTAATGTGAAAAACTTTATGAGCAATTTTTCCTCGGGCGGCTGGCCGGGATTTTTATCCTTCACCACCATGCCTACCAATAATCCTTATGGTGCCTACATGTATGGCTCGATTGGTATGAGCGCTGCAGCAAACAGCGCAAAAAACACCAAAGCTTTAGACTTGAGTCTCGGCGGCGGCTTCCTCTCTATCACTCAGAAATCAAATTGCCAAAAAACGACAGGCTCGGTCCCAACCGCAAAAAGCGGCCAAGAGGTGAGTTATAGCTGGTCGAAAAAAGACTCTAGTGGCAACCCAACCTCTGACGCAACTCCTGTCTATGAGGTGTGTGACGTAAAGAATGTTACCCCGGGACAAGCGGTCTCCTCAGCACTCGACCAGACCCTTGGCATAAACACCCAGTCGCTCGAGTTTGCCCAATACTTCGACCAGATCCTCAGCGCACTTGTCTCACAACTTATCCAAAACGTTGCCTATAAAGGCCTCAGCAATCTTAGCTCGAGTAGTAATGGCTATACAACCGACACCACTTACGGTACGGCAAGCGACACATCGTCGGGCATACTCTCGAGCATTCTCAGCAACGTACCGAGCCTCACCCAGTCGGCATCACAGCTCACCAGCCTCTATGAGGAAAACATATCGAAACTCAACGACTCTCTCGACAAAGCACAGACGGTGCGTAGCTGCTGGCAAAACCTCAATACGACCACCGCAGCACAAAAACTGATTGACCTGGACACGACTATAGCAAATCTAGAAAGCCAAATTTCAAGCTACAGCAGCAAAAAAGAGGCTGCGAACAGTGGCGTCTCAACACTCCAAAATATTGAGTCACAAGCGCTCTCGACGAGCGACACCACATCGCTGTCTAATATCATGAGCAGTCTTTCGACCAGTGTTGCAAGCGGCTCATATGCACAAGACAGTGACGTGGTAAACGCCCAAGAAGACCAAATCCTGCTGAATTCGAAGCTGAGCGACACCAACAGCTCTCTTGATTCGCAACTCAAAGATTGCCAAACAAGCGGAGGATCCGCAACATCAAACACAACCACCGCCACCAGCACGGCCAGTAACTAACCAACATGTTTAACCTTTCAAAAAAAACAAACTGGTTCTCGGGTCTCACCAAAGGGTTGGTGATTGTAGCAATGTTTGGCACACTCTCAGCGCCCTTCCAGGCTCTTGCGGAAGCACAGGCGGTTCCCGCTTCTACCTATGGCAGCACCGCCAGCACAAACACTAATTCAAACAGTGGTTCTGGGTCTGGCAACAATCAAAACAATATTTCGCAAGAATCTTGCTGGTCGTCGAGCATGTGGAGTATTTGTTTGGCTTCGGTTGTATACGTCTTCACAGTGGGCTTGATGAGTGTTTTTGCCTATATTGGCGCTTTTATCTTCAACATAGCAGTGCAGATAACCCTCCAGAGTGTTACCTTTTCGCAGTCATTCCTCACGCAATGTTGGGCGGCAGTGCGCGACCTTGCCAACATGGTGTTTATATTCCTACTTGTCTACTTAGCTATAACCATCATCCTCCAGGCCGAGACCGCGGGGACACTGCGTATGCTCGCGGGTATCATAGCCGCAGCACTACTTATCAACTTTAGCTTCTTCTTTACACGGCTCATCATCGACGGAGGGAATATTTTGGCGCTGCAGTTTTATAACGCTATAGACGCGCCCTCGCTGGCAAGCACCGGCGCCAATAGCACCAACGGTTCAACCGTGAGCACTATCCAAAACGTCGCCAGCCAGCTAGACGGAAACAAGAATGTAAAAGACCTTACGGGAAAAATCATGAATGTGATCGGGGTGCAAACTCTTGCTGGCAGCGACTCCTTTAGCAACTTTGCAAACTCAAATAATAATTGGCTCTCGAAATTCCTAATTCTCTGCTTCGTCTATATCGCTATAGCTGTCATCCTCGCCATGCTCGCCTTTACGTACATAGCGGTGGGTATAAAGTTTTTAATACGTATCGTCGTTTTATGGTTTGCTATCATAGCTTCGCCTTTGGCGTTTGTTGCCGCCGCTCTATACAAAGGGGGAAAGGCGGACCGTTTTGGATTATTCAAGAGATGGATGTCGGCACTGGTTGAATTCTCCTTCTACCCAGCGGTGTTCCTTTTCCTCTTTTGGATAATCACTTTCTTTGCCACCCAACTTTCGACCGGTGGTTCGATAGTCGCAGCAACTCTCAACGACGCTTCAAACGCCTCAAATCTTGGGCAGATATATGGGATAGCCACCGCAGTATCAAGCGTGTGCATCCGTCTC
>CAYSPK010000044.1:0-270 GCA_964432905.1 uncultured Candidatus Saccharibacteria bacterium
GTACGAAACAACTAACCCAACCGCCACTCGGTTGCGAACGCGCCTGCATCGCCTCGAAGAAAAACTTCTGTATTCCCACCTGCGTAGGCGACAATATGTGCTTCACCGATAGGGCTTTCTTTGCCGTTTTATTTGCTACAGCCATTAGAACTTATACCCCAATGCTATGTGATCGAGCCCAAAAGAGCCCACCGCACCATACCACAAAATAGACAATGACGAAAGCATATGCGTGACAAATAAAATATATATGCTATAAATGCGCCAGCA
>CAYSPK010000044.1:280-4843 GCA_964432905.1 uncultured Candidatus Saccharibacteria bacterium
CGCCAGCAACAGAAAGGCTTTCCCCGTGTGGAACGAGTACGTTTTAAGACGATGGGTATATTCGGGGTGGTGGCTTTTTGCCGCCCTCATAGCCCTTATTCCCGCAGGCCTGTTCAGATTGATTATCGTCTGGCACAGCGAATCGGGGCCACTGATGCTCGCGAGTATCTGGAGAGTTTTCGTGAATTGAGGGGGTTCTTATGAACACGGAAAAACTGTTTATGATCCTGTTCGTTGTAATGGCGGCTATTTACATCGTCGGACAAAGTTTCGACGCCGCCAGCTGGGCCTATGTAGGCCCGGCGTACGACCAAAACGGCAAGCGCATACCAAGCGCGTATGCTCAAATAAACGAGATTGGCGAAACGCGGGTCGTGCGCTGTCCGCCCGAACAGCCGTGCCGGCCTATGCCTCAGTAACAACAGGGGTGGCAGACACCATGGACCGCTGGAGAAATCCGGCGGTTCTTTTTTTATTTTATTTCGTCTATCTTTGCCGCGAGGATAAAGTCGTTTTCAGACAGGCCGCCTATCGCGTGGGTCGTGAGCTCGACCGAGACCGAGCCCCAGGTGATCGAGAGGTCCGGGTGATGCTGCTCTGCCTCGGCGATGTCAGCAACCTTGTTGGCAAAGACCATCGCCTCTTTAAAATCTTTGAAATGAAATTCGCGCACGAGCAGGTGTGCCTCGTCGACGAGCATCCACCCTTCGTGTAGATGTCCCATCATGGCGGTAGCGTCTTGTTGCCCCATGGGCTTTACTCCCCCTTCGCACGGTATACAGCGCTTCTGCGTCAGTGGTGTATCGTCTGGCATTTTGAATTTATTTATCAATAATAAAGTCCTTATGTGTATAAATACAGCATCAACGGCGCAGTGTTAGCTGAATGATATGGTCCAAAAACTCTGCAACACTGGAGCCGACGGCGTGGAGCGCTTTGGGCAAGAGCGATTCTTTGGTCATCCCAACCGCAGCCGCACTATTTATTTCAAGAAAATAGATGCCGCGTTTGCTGACAATGAAATCAGAACGTGAGTAGTGCTTAGCGCCGAGCGCTTCGTGCACTTTTACAGCCGCTTCAGAGAGTTCCTTCTTCTCTTTTTCAGTAAAATTACCGGGGCAAATCTCCTTTGACTCTCCGCTATACTTAGCTTCATAGCTAAAAAAGCTGTGTTTGAGGGGCGGTACTATCTCTACCGGAAACAGTGCATAGCTTTGCTGGCCACGGAAGCCCTCTACTACCCCCACCGTCGCCTCGCGCCCTTTGATAAACTCTTCAACAAGCACCTTCGGCGAGACCTTGAGTGCCTGTTCGAGCCCGTGACGCAGCGCATGGTAGCTATCGGCCACTGTCATACCCACCGATGAGCCGCCTACCACTGGCTTAATGATTGCGGGGTGCGGGAAGCTGCGGAAAAGTTGCAAGGAGAGTGCGTCGAGGTCCTCACCCGGCTCCACCAAAGTGCCGTGGGCAACCTTGATGCCAAGTTTTTTGACGATTTCGCGCGTCGCATGCTTGTTAAAGGCTACGGTCGAAACAAACGCATCCGAGCCGGTGTAGGGCGTACCTATCTCCTCGAGGAGTTTCTGAACCTCGCCATTTTCGCCATATTCGCCATGGAGCACATTAAAGGCCACATCGACTCCCGTGAGAGCCTTTTCAGGAGTTGCGGCACGCCCATGTACATGCCACTGGCCATTTTTATCTATGAAAATATCGCGCGGCTCGTACTTTTCTTGGTTGAGATGTTCGAGCACATGGGCGCCCGACTTGAGCGAAACCTCATATTCGCTCGACGGCCCACCACGCAACACACCTACTACTGTTCGCATACAAAGAGTATACCAAGAAAATTATACCGAGGTTACGACATGAGTTCGTGGCGGCTGCGTCTGCGGTGATAGCCAATGGCAAAACGGTGAGCCTCGGCGTTAGCGAGCAAAATTTCGCGCTCGTTGCCTTTGATGAGCCCGCGATCACCCCGTATCTCGCGTGGACGATGCTTTTCATCCTTTACAACACCAACCACGGGGATCTGCATGCCAAGTTCTCTCAGCAGCGCTTCGGCGGTATGTATCTGCGCCGTGGCACCATCTACCACTATGAGCCGCGGCAGCGGCCACTCATCGTGCCCGAGGCGGCGTGAGAGAATCTCTTTGAGCGCGCCAGGGTCGTCACCGGCGGCCGCTTGGCGCAAGCGGAATTTACGGTACTCGCTTGGCTTAGCGCTCCCGTCTTCAACCACAGTCATCACGCCAACCGCAGCACTCCCGCGCAGGTGCGCGGCGTCATAGGCCTCAATGCGCGTGTTACTCGAGCCCCGAGCTAGTGAGGGGCTCCTATACTCATCTTTAATAAGTGACACGTCTTGGATATGATTGAGTGCAAAAATCTGCCCCCGCAGCCGCGCCGCATCTTCAAAACGCTCCTCCTTGGCGGCAGCCTTCATGTCGCGCTCGAGCGACTTGATGAGCGTGGGCTTCTTCGCTTCAAAAAAGAGCGCGATGCGGCGGATTATCTTGCGATACTCGGCCTGACTCACCTCGCCGGTGCACACGCCCGGGCACAAGCCAATAGAGCGGTTGAAGCATGGGCGACAGCGCTTGGTGCCCTTCACCATCTGCACCTCGCAGGGCACACACTTCGCGTCTCGGTACGGGAAGATTTTTCGAATAAGCCTCAATGCTTCTTTCAACTGCAAGCCGTGTGGAAATGGCCCGAATGTATAAAGCGGAGAAAAACCACCCTCGAGACCGTCCCCTCGCTGACCTGCAGTGTCGAGAGGGTGGTTTTTCGAAGTGACACCCACTAACTCTTTACCGCGCTTGAGTTCGATAACTGGGTACGCCTCGTCTGTAATAACAACGTAGTTCCAGCTTTTATCGTCCTTTTCGTCGGTGTTGTAGCGCGGCTTGTAGTTTTTGATAAGGTGCGCCTCGAGTATGAGCGCCTCCAAGACCGAGTCGGTCTGGCGCCAGTCTATGGACTTGGCCTTGGCGACCATGTTGGCGATGAGCTGCGAGCGCACCTCGGCTATGTCGGGCGCGAAGTATGAGCGTACACGGTCGCGTAGACTGGTCGCTTTGCCAATGTATAAAACCTCCTTCTTGGGCCCGAGGAAAAAGTATACGCCCGGCTCGTCGGGCAGTTTTTTAGCTTTTGTTTTAAATTGGTCGAGCGTCACAACATTGACACTTTACCACAATAGTGCTCTTCCAAAAAGCAGAGCGCCCCCTTGCGGGAGCGCGAGCGCTTAAGCAGCGAGAGCTTCTTGAGACACACAATGCGCCCTTAAAAATTTTGAGACCGAATGCGGCGCCTGCTCTTTATCGTTGGTAAGACGCACTAGCATGGCCTCGAGAGGAAGCGAGCGCCCGTACTTACGGATTAACCTCTCGACTTTCGGCCATTGGGAGACTTTCGTATCTGTTTGTTGCATGTGCCAGTGCCCGAACAGGCAAAGTATATCCTGTGGAAAATTCCAACGAGATTCCGTCTTCGGGTTTACGTTTAGAAGAATCTCAAGCATTTCTTCAAATGCCTTGCCCGACCCTTCCTCAGCAACCGTCAGTCTCAATGAATTAAAACGGTGCCATGGCGCAGGTTTCGGTGCCCTGCACAGCGAGGGCTGGTATGTGAGAAGAAGCATTGTCTCACCCTTCCATGTTTGCGAAGAAACGATATCCTCCGCAGTAGATCTCCTAGACTTTCAAGGTAGCACAGTGATTAAACTTTCGCCACTCGCGCGCCGTGACTTATCCACTTTGTGCTAAGTGACTTGATATATCAAGTCACTTAATAGCAACATTTTAAATTAGTGACCATTGAGAACTCGTTTGAGATATTTGCCAGTGTGGCTTTTAGGATTATTAGCAACCTCTTCGGGCGTGCCTTTGGCGACCAGTTTGCCGCCGCCTACTCCCCCTTCGGGCCCAAAGTCGAGCAGGTAGTCGGCATTTTTTATGACGTCCATATTGTGCTCGATGAGCACCACCGAGTTGCCCGCTTGCACGAGGCGATTGAGAATATCGATAAGTTTTTGGACATCTTCATAGTGGAGACCCACCGTTGGTTCATCGAGCAGATAAATCGTCTTTTGCAGATGCGGCCGGTAGAGCTCTGCAGCGATCTTCGTGCGTTGCGCCTCACCGCCCGAGAGCGTTGTTGCTGACTGACCAAGCTTGAGGTAGTCGAGGCCCACCTCCTCGAGCGTCTTGAGGCGATCGTAAATAGCCGGGATATCGTTGAAGAATACGAGCGCTTCTTCGATGGTCATCTCGAGCACGTCATAAATGCTTTTCTTTTTGTATTTCACTTCCAAAGTTTCTTTCATAAACCGCTTGCCACCACAGATGTCGCAGGTGACATATACCGTCGGCAAAAAGTGCATCTCCACAGCGATGACGCCGTTACCCTCGCACGCCTCGCAGCGGCCGCCCGAGCGCGCCTGTGGCACGTTAAAGGAGAAGCGCGACGCCTTCCACCCGCGCGCACGCGCCTCGTTGGTCGAGGCAAAGAGGTCGCGAATGAACGTAAAGGCGCCCGTGTAAGTCGCCGGGTTCG
>CAYSPK010000044.1:4853-5741 GCA_964432905.1 uncultured Candidatus Saccharibacteria bacterium
GTTCGAGCGTGGCGTGCGACCAATCGGCGACTGGTCGATCAAGATCGCGCGGCTGAGATTGTCGAGCCCTTTGATGGAGTGCGCGTTAAAAACTTTGTTGGTGCGATAACGCTTGTCGAACCGCGCCTTGAGATTTTCGTGCAAGATTTCGTAGAGGAAGGTCGACTTGCCCGAGCCCGAGACGCCCGTGATACCCACGAGCCGCCCCAGTGGGATCTGCGCATCAAGATTGGTGATATTAAACGCGCTGCCACCCTTCACCTCTATCCAGCCCTTGTCCTTTTCGCGGCGCTCCTCGGGCACGGGCACAGCTTTTTCGCCGCGCAGGTAGCTGAGCGTCACCGAGCCGCTGTCATTTTTCTTGGCGGTGAGGAGTTTTTCGAGATCATCAGCGACAACAATGTTACCACCATGCACGCCGGCGCCCGGGCCAATGTCGACAAGAAAGTCGCCCGCATAAATCGTATCCTCGTCGTGCTCAACAACGATGATCGTGTTGCCTAAGTTGCGCAAGTTGACGAGCGTTTTGATGAGGCGCTCGTTGTCGCGCTGATGGAGACCAATGGTCGGCTCGTCGAGCACATAGAGCGCGCCCACGAGACCACTCCCCAACTGCGAAGCAAGGCGGATGCGCTGTGCCTCGCCACCCGAGAGCGTGTTGGCGCGGCGCTCGAGCGTGAGATAGTCGAGCCCGACGTCGAGCATGAACTTGAGGCGCGCAGTGATCTCTTTGATCACCGTCTTAGAAATCTCTTGGTCTTTTTTAGAGAGTGCGAGCTCGGTGAAAAAGTCGTACGCATCTTGGATAGAAAGTTTGGTGATATCGACTATATTTTTTGCACCCTTCGGTACGGTAGTACTGGCACTTTCTGACGCGTCCCCTTGCCG
>CAYSPK010000045.1:0-2654 GCA_964432905.1 uncultured Candidatus Saccharibacteria bacterium
AGAGCGCTATGGCGTTGAGTGCAAAGGGGATACGATGAGGACTTTCAAAAAGGATGAGTGCGGTAATGCCAATGACAAAGAAGGTGCCATAGACAAAGAGTGCGTCGACATCGTAGGTCGGGATGTTTGAAAGGATAAGGTCGGTGACATTGTTACTCGCGTGTTCGGTGGCAAAGATGATGGCGTAGTTGTTCACCACCAGCGCGCTCACAAACGCGACTGTCGCATACAAGAGTGACGTACCGAAACCCGCAAACTCCCGGCATGCTCTGTAACGCCGTATAACCGCCCGATGCATACCACTATTCTATCACCCAAAATATCCACCAAGGCGCAATTTGACACCAACTACCCTCTGGTGGTATCTAAAAAAAGGACGTGCGATTGTCCTTTTGTTCAACAGTGTGGGAGTTTCCCCAATGTCGTTTCGGGATTTTACTTTTGCGGGTAATATGCCGGGTGCGTTATGTGGTGATGCTAATCGTGCCTTTCAATCTGCTGCTGGTCGTCCAGACCCAAGCGATAGTGTGAAGCGCGCGAATTGGTTATTGCGTTGCCTTGCTTGGGTGTCGGGGCGTACCCCTCGGCGCTACAAGGTTGTCTTTGGTATGTGCGCGGCGTTGCTCTTGGTGAGCGTTGCTGTTGTTGCTCGATGACCCATTTTCCTTCGTCCATCCCGGCTTCGTGCTGGGGTGGACGGTTTTTTATGCGTATAGGGTATTATGAACAGGCATGGACTCTCATACTATTGATCTTATTGTTGCATATCGGTGGTGGATACTCGTGCCCCTCTCGTTTGGTGAGTCAACGGTAGTTGCATTCATCGCTGGTATGTTGGCTGCCACAGGCTACTTTAATATTTGGGCACTCGTGACATTCTTTTTTCTGCGTGATATTGGGTTAGATCTTGCCTACTATGCGGCGGGGCACTATGTTGGACGCACAGGGTTTATCCGCCGGATGCTTGCTAAAATTCATATCGATACAAATAACCTTGAACATGTTCGTGAGGTGTGGGAGCGTCGACCGGCCCGCACAATGTTTATTGGCAAATTATCGTACGGTCTAGCTCAGGCATTTATTATTGCCGCTGGAACTGTCGGCATGTCGCTGCGTAAATTTGTTGGATACGGAGCTCTTGCCGCGATAACGCAGTACGGCGTGTTGTTGGCACTAGGGTACTTTTTCGGGGCTTCTTCTGGAGGAAGCATTCTCCATGTTCTTGAAAATGTGCAGTATGTGCTTTTGGGCGGCTCTATAGTGCTGGTGGGGTATTATGGCATGGCGTTTTATTTGCGTCGCAGAATGATACGCGAAGATGAGCGTGTTTCAAAAGAATGAAAACCGTTTCTTGTATTATCCCGGCATATAACGAAGAGTCGCGCATCGAGGGGGTACTGCGTGCGGTGGTGGGCCACCCTCGTTTGGATGAAATTATCGTTGTCGATGATGGCTCAAAAGATGCTACGAGTGCTATGGTTGCACAGCATCCAGAAGTAATGCTCATAACGCTGAAAGAAAATGGCGGCAAATCCGCCGCGGTCGTCGAGGGGATTCGGCAAGCGTCGGGCGACCTCGTCATACTCCTTGATGCTGATCTTGCTGGGTTGAGTGCCGATGATATCACACGACTTATAGACCCTGTGGCGCAAGGTGAGGCAGAGGTCTCTATTAGTCTACGCTGTAATTCACCTGCTCTTTGGCGTTGGATAGGTCTCGACTATATTTCGGGTGAGCGGGTGTTCACTAAAGAATTTATCCGCCCCATGCTCGGCGGCCTCTCGTCGCTCCACGGTTTTGGGCTTGAGGTATATCTCAATAAACATATCATTCGTCATCGCAACCCTGTCGCAGTAGTGTGGTGGGGTGACGTGCATAGTGCATTCAAACACCACAACCCGGCGCAGTGGTGGTACTTTGGCATCAACAAAGATTTCGTGCGCATGGCATTTTTGGTAATGAAGACTATCCGCCCCTGGGAGGTTTTTTGGCAAATAGGGTGGCTCTTGCGGCTTAAAATCAAATAAAGCCTGACGCGCCGACCCGCTGTTTTTTATGGTATCGTGAGCTCACATGAAATTAAGCTTTGTCATACCTGCGTATAACGAAGAAAAGCTTCTTCCTGTTTGTATCGAATCGGTGCTGCGCGAGTTGAAGCGCACCCCTTGTGAGGCAGAAATCATCGTCGTTAATAATGCTTCGACCGATAACACAAAGAATGTCGCTTTGCAGTATCCACAAGTACGGGTAGTAGACGAACCAAAAAAAGGTTTGGTCATGGCGCGCCACGCAGGCTTTGTTGCTTCGACTGGAGAGTTGGTGGCAAATATAGACGCGGACACGCAGTTGACTGATGGTTGGGTGGCGACGGTGCTGCGAGAATTTGAAAAGAGAGAAAAGCTAGTCGCGCTCTCGGGGCCGTATCACTACCATGACCTCTCCCCGTTTGTAAGTTTTTGGGTGCGCATTTTTTATTTTTTTGGTTGGCTGGGACATCTCTTCAACCAGTATGTGCTCGGGCTTGGTGCCATGATCCAAGGTGGCAATTTTGTATTACGTCGCGATGCATGGGAGCGTGCTGGAGGCTACAATACAGAGATTGTTTTTTATGGAGAAGATACCGATGTGGCAAAGCGTATTGCTAAACAAAGTAC
>CAYSPK010000045.1:2664-5699 GCA_964432905.1 uncultured Candidatus Saccharibacteria bacterium
TGGCGGCTTCCTATGCAGACTTCAGGCCGCCGTCTTGTGCAAGAGGGCATTTTGCGAACGGGTTTTACATATGCGTTAAATTTTTTCGCTGTCACTCTGCGAGGCCGCCCGGCGACACAGGAACACACTGACATTCGTCCTTAAATCATCCCCACAAGCTGCCTATTTGCTATACTTACACCACAGTATATGAACCTGCTCATCATTTTTTGTGCAAAGTATCTCATCGTCATCCCGCCGGTTTTTATACTGGCGCTACTGTTTGCGCTACGCGGTAAGAAGCGGCGTTTTATGTTCATGGTGTCGGCGGGCTCGCTGGTGCTCGCGTATGGGCTGGCGCTCGTGGCGGGGCACCTCTACTACAATCCACGGCCCTTTGTCGTTGGCGATTTCACGCCGCTCGTTGCACATGCGGCGAACAACGGCTTTCCCTCCGACCATATGCTCCTTGCCGCGACACTCGCCATGCTCGGGTGGGTGGTGAGCCGCCGCATTGGGGTGCTGCTCTGGGTGGTGGCGCTACTCGTCGGTTTTGGGCGCGTTGCCTCGGGGGTGCACCACGTGCTCGATGTCGCCGCGAGTGCGGGTATCGCTATAGTGGCAGTGCTCGTGGTCCACTGGCTCGTATCCCGCTGGTTTGGCAAGTCGGCCATGCGGTAGGCAAGGTATGAAGTTTTTTTCATCACGTACCGCATTTCTTTTCGCCTTTTGTAGCATACTGCTCGTAGCGAGTGGGCTCATGCTGTTTCGACTTGGGGCGGCGCCACTGTGGGACTATGACGAAGCCTCGTATGCGCAAATCACTCACAACATGCTCGCACACGGCGCGTGGGTGTCGCAGCAATATTTCACCGGGCCGTTTTTAGAAAAACCACCACTGTATGAGTGGTTAGCGGCGGGAGGTGGTCTGGTTTTTGGCGAGAGTGAATTTACTCTGCGGCTACCGTCGGCACTCGCGGGTATCGCGCTTGTGGGGGCTACAGTGCTCTTGGTGCTCGCTATGACCGGCAACATGCTCGCTGCGCTCGCGGCCGGCGGCGTGCTCCTTGCTACCTCGCCCGTGGTAGAGACGGCGCGCCAAATGCGCATCGATGTGCTCGTGACGCTCTGGATAGTGCTCGCTGCACTTGCCGCGGTGTGGGCGATGCGCGACAAGCGATATTTTTTACTTTTTGGTGTCGCGCTCGCGCTCGCGGTGATGACGAAGAGTGTTATAGCATTCTTCGCGTTCGCGGCTTTGCCGTTCGTGCTCGGGTGGTTTGGGCAGTGGCGGCTGGTGCGCACCAAAGAGTTGTGGCTTGGGCTTGGGCTCGCGGCACTTGTGGCCCTGCCATGGCACATCATCGAGTTTTTACGCTACGGCAAACAGTTTTGGCACGAGTATGTCGTGTTTAGTGTCACCTCGCGCATACAGGAAGATCTCTTTGGGCTGCGACAAACGACCAATGGTGACTACCTGTGGTATCTCGTACACTTTGCTGCCCCATGGACACAGGTGTTCTTATTTGCTGCGTTGCCGCTCGCGCTGTGGTGGCGGCGCATAGAGCTGCGCATGCGCGCGGGGGTCGGTTTGAGTGTGTCGATGGTCGCTCTAGTTATTGTGGTCTTTTTTGCGTCGGCCACCAAAGCGCCGACGTATCTTTTACCACTCTACCCCTTTGCTGCGGCGGCACTTGGTATGTTTTTTGCCGTATGTCTTGAGCGCACGCATGGCGCGCGCAGACGCGTTGTGTGGGTTGTGGGGGTGGTGTTGTGGTGTGTAGGGATGGGTATCACGGTATACAACGGCTTTCATCTCAACCGCGCGTACTATGGCAAGGCAGACGAGCTCGCTTTAGAGGAGCATACGCTCGCGCCGACTCTTGCGCAGCATGCAAGGGATCGTTGGCTCGTGTTTGGTGGCGACAGGGAGTTGGGCTCGCTCATGTACTACAGTGGTCGCACTGACCCACAGGTGCTCACCGGCACCACCACGCTAGAGGTCGGGGATATGATACTTATGTATCAAACAAAGCACGAAGCATTTTTTGAGCAGTTCCCCGTGTCGACGAGCGCACTTTTTAGTGGCCAACAATTACTCCTGCTTGAAGTTGTGTCAGAGGATTAGTATCATGTGTCCTTGTGGGGAAATTCGATATTACGCCGATCGCATTACAAGTAAAACGTTCGAGTGCGGGTTTGGGTTTATATACTAAAGAGCCAATTAAAAAAGGCGCCTGCATTATTGAGTACAAGGGGCGAGTACTCACAAAGGAGGAAGAAGAGACTGTCACGAGCCAGTACCTCTTTGAGGTGACTAAAAAAATAACCATAGACGGTAAGGACCGTTCAAACACCGCGCGCTATATAAACCACTCACACCGCCCAAACTGCGAGATAGAGATTTACAAGGGTCACGTGTATGTGATGGCCAAGCGCAATATTAAAGCGGGCGAGGAGCTCTCTTACGACTATGGCAAAGAGTTTTATGATGAGTACATCAAGCCCAAAGGCTGCAAGTGCGCCAAGTGTCGCCCCGAGCTGCACACGGTCGCCACGGTATAAAACCTTGGTATACTGCCAACTATGAGTTTTCTTACCGCAGCGCTCATCGTCTTGGGCCTCGCTGTTTTTGAAACGATCAATTCACTTGATAACGCAGTTATCAACGCTGAGGTGTTGGGGACGGTGAGCCCTAAGGCGCGCCGCTGGTTCCTCACATGGGGTATGTTTTTTGCCGTATTCTTAGTGAGAGGTCTTTTGCCGCTTTTTATCGTGTGGCTGGCTATCCCCGGGATAGGGTTGTGGGGGGCTTTCACGGCAACCTTTTCAAATGACCCGTCGGTTGCCGCGGCTATAGAACATTCAGGGCCGGTACTCTTGCTGGGTGCGGGAGTGTTCTTGCTCTTTCTCTTCTTGCACTGGCTCTTTTTGGAGACGAAACGTTTTGGTTTGTGGATCGAGCGGTTCTTTTTGATAAATGGTCTATGGTTTTATGCGACGGTCTCTATCATCCTCGCGGTCGTTGTGTGGTATGCGATACAGGTTGACCCTAT
>CAYSPK010000046.1:0-5692 GCA_964432905.1 uncultured Candidatus Saccharibacteria bacterium
GTGCAGACGTCGCTGGAAACTATTCTCAAAAATAACACGAGCATACAGGTGATGATCCTTTCGCTTGATCCAGAAGATTTCGACCCGGCGTTCACGCACCAGCCTGAGTCTAGCGACAATATTGGCGCATGGTACCGCACAGGATGGAGGGATGCCTATATGCGCTATACAGAAGGTGCGTACACGCTCAGTGACCTGTATGAGCGGGCGCGCACAACCCACCATATGGGGCTGCCCGCGCTTGTTCACGGCGATGGTATGCGCTTTGACGGAAGCTATCAGTACCATCACATTCTGAGTGACCCAAACCACAATAAAGAAATTGCGCGCCAAATTACGGAGCTTGTAGAGAAAATTAATACGGGCCGCACTATACATTTTGGGCAGGCCACATCACCGCAGACGCTTCAAAAGCTTGCTGATCTTCTTGTGCTGTGCAAAGCGCACAACATATACGTCGTTGGGTTCTTGCCTCCATTTCCGCATGAAATGTACGAGGCGATGATGAGTAAGGATGATGCATATAGCGATACCATCAAGACCTTGCCGAAGAAACTCGAGCAGTTGTTTGTTGCGCAAGGATACGGCTTTTACAACTTCACCGACAGTGCTCTGGTGGGTGGCAAGGACTACGAGTACACCGACGCAGGCCATGGCTCCGACAAATTGTATGCGCGCATGAGTCTCTACCTGGCGCAGCACGATCCAGTGCTCAGACTGCGTATACACAGCGATGTACTCAAAAAAATGATTGCCGCGAGTACGGGGGCAGCACTTTAGCGGCTACTCTTTTGCAGTGTACACGAGCACTGTTGCAAGCAGGAGCCCAAAAAGCGTGGTGGCCAAATTCGCGATAAGGTAGCCCCATAGGCCACCAAAATAAATACCGATCAGCGGGAAGCTTATTTGTGCGATAGGGTTTACGACGGTGAGCACATAGAGCGACCGTGTGCGCTGCAGTGCGGTGAGCGCGGTAGTCGGTAAATACACCGCAGCGCCGAACACAAGTCCCAAAGAGATGCCAAGTGAGTAGGGGATAGCCTCAGTGTAGGTGGGGAAGAAAAGATGGAAGAGTGGTGCGGCAACTACCATGTAGCCTGCGGCGATAAGCACGCCAGCGCCAGTGGCAAAGAGTATTTTCCTTGGGAGTTGGTGGCGAATTTCGGCAAGGGTACGTTCGGAAAACTTAGGCAGGAGCGCGCCACCTAGGAATTTAAAACAAATATTTCCGATACGCTCAGGCATAGCGCTTGCAAAACTGTAGAGTGCGAGTGCGGGTGCGCCAAGAAAATGGAATATGAATATATTGCCAAGTTGTCCCGCGACCGAGCCAAACACATTCATAAAACTGAGATGGACACCATACGAAAGAGCTTCTTGGTCGACGTGCGGATTTGGTTTTTGGCGTTTAAGCGTGAGGCGATAAAAAAAGAAAGCAAGCGCACTTTGTACTAGCATATTCGTACCCAAAATAACGAGCGGCGCGTGCGACCACACGGCGGCTACAATAAGCGCCGCATAGTAGAGGATATTTGAGGCAGTGTTGTAGAGAGTGAGACCTTTAAAGTTTTTTCTGCCTGCAAAGAGTGCGCCATAGGTGTTGTATGCATACAGCAGTGGGGTGCCGATGGCGATAAAAACCAGACCAGCGGCAATGAGATGGTTACCGTGCCAGTAGTAGTACAGGGCGGTACCGAGTGCTCCAAGAAACGGCACAATTCCCCAACGTAGCTGCACACCGACCGAGGCGGACAGTGTTCCTTCGTTCTTTTGGGCCACGGCACGCGTGACCGCCGTGTTCATACCAGTGAGAGTAAATGCCGTTGCTATAGAGAAGAACGAGAGTAGGTATTGATACGTACCATACGCTTCTTTGGTAAGGAAATGCGCGTAGGCAACATAGAGCGCGAGCGAGAGTGCTGATATGATGATCGCGTTGAGGTTGCTCCAAAAACCGCTGTACAGCAGATACAGCATGTCGGTCTTGGTATACCGCTCGCTCCACCGCGCCCAGTCTTTGAGTCTTTCACGCATTACCTTGTACGGTACCACATCACATCCGCTGTGGTATAGTACCTTGCGTATGGCATACACCAAGGTTTTGCGCTGGGTCCTTCTTGTGGGTCTTAGCCTCGTCTTCTTTATTCCTCTTATTATCGCAGATGGGCAAGGATGGTTTCCGAATCTCTTCTTCCCGTACATAACAGGCAAGAACTTTGCCTTCCGTATTCTTATCGAGATACTCTTCGGTGCCTACGTACTCCTTGCCCTGCGTGAACCAAAGTATCGCCCGAGAGCTTCGTATCTATTGTGGGCGGTGGGTGCTTTTGTTGTCTGGATGGGGTTTGCAACACTGTTTTCTGCTGATCCAACGAAAAGCTTTTGGAGTAATTTTGAGCGCATGGAGGGGTATATCACAGTGTTGCACCTTAGCCTCTACTTCCTTATGGTGGGCACAGTTGTCGCTGCTGAGCGTTGGTGGGATCGCTTTTTTCAAATAGCAATTGCTGCTGGAGTGTGGCAGGCATGCGTCTCGCTTATGCAACGCTTCGAGATCTTTGGCTTCAAACCGTCGCTCCAGTCGGGCTCACGCGTTGACGGTACGTTCGGCAATGCTGCCTACCTCGGTGTCTTCATGCTCTTCTTGGTATTCATCACACTCTTTATGCTTGTGCGTCAGCGCCGCTCTGTTGTCGCGCAGATGGTGTATGGCGTGGCGCTCGTGCTGTGCACTGCTTCGCTGTACTTTACACAAACACGCGGCGCGCTGCTCGGGTTTGTGGGCGGCCTCATTATCGCGGCACTCTTTATTGCATGGCGGGCTCGTGAAAAACAGTGGCGCACGCTGCGCACGGTCTCGTACTGGGGGCTCGGCGTTGTTGCGGTACTTATGGTTGCGTTTTTGGCACTGCGGCACACCTCATTTGTCCAAAAGTCTGACACGCTCAATCGTCTGGCGAGCATTTCGCTTGCTGACCGCACCACGGTCTCACGCTTTTACATTTGGCACATGGCTTGGCAGGGTTTTACTGACAGCCCAAAGACGGCGGTGCTCGGGTGGGGACAAGAAAATTTTAGCTATGTCTTCAACAAGTACTATACGCCACCTATGTATGACCAAGAGCAGTGGTTTGATAGGGCACACAACCAGTTCCTCGATTGGCTTGTTGCTGGTGGGGCGCCAGCGTTCGCGCTGTATATAAGCTTCTTTGTCCTGCTCGTGATGGCGGTTATGCGCTCACCGCTTGAGGCACCCGAACAAGCAGTACTTGTCGGCCTCTTAGCTGGCTATGCATTCAATAATCTCTTCGTCTTCGATGATCTTATGAGTTCAGTGTGGTTCTTCACACTGCTCGCCCTTGCGTATGGCGTATCAATGGCTGCTGTACCGAGCCGTATGTTTCTCTCAAAACCAATAGGGGACCGCGGTATAGCGGTAGCCGCCCCTATTGTTGTCGTTGTAGTGGGGCTCGCGGTGTGGACACTCAATGCACCAGGTATCGTCAAAGCTGAAAATCTCATCACTGCAATTACCCAGCAGGTGCCGGTGAGCGATGGTGCTGGACATGTCGTGGGTGCCCCGAAAGATCCAAAGCAGAACCTCGCAGACTTTAAGGTGGTTCTTGGGCAAAATGTATGGCCAGGCACCTCGCTTGGCAGACAAGAGGTGATTGAGCAGCTTATGCAATTTGCTGCATCACAAGCAACTGCAAACAATATTGACCCGGCAGTTAAAGAGGACACGTTCAAACTTGCGGTGCAAGAGGGTACGGCACTCAATGCACAACGCACACACGATGCTCGTCTCGAGCTCTTCATGGGTGTGCTGTATGGTTCGTACGGGCAGTATGCTGATGTAAAAAAGTGGCTCACTCAGGCGCTCGCGGATTCACCTAAGAAGCAGCAAATAATGATGCAATTTGGTGTGTACAGTGTCAACGCGGGTGATATGGAAACAGCACTCGCGCAACTCAAACAAGCCTTTGAAGAGGAGCCGAATTATGCAGACGCTCGTATCTTATATGCCGCGGGGCTTTACTATGCGCGCCAACAGCAGGCAGCAGACACGCTCTTGCTCACCGGTCCTAAAGAGCAAGGTTTTGGCACCGTATATCTGTACGACCAACGTCTCCTGCAAGTATATGCAAATACCAAGCAGTATGATCGCATTATTGCTATCTGGAAGAATCGGGTAGAGGCGAACCCGCATGATGCTCAGCAATATATTGGCCTTGCCACTGCGTATTTCATGGCGCATGACATCGCAAATACGATAGCCGCACTCCAGCAGGCCGCGTCTGTTGATCCGAGTTACACGGCTCAAGTACAATCAACCATTCAACAAATCCAAAGCGGTGCAATAAAACCACAGTAAACAAAAAGCCCCCAAAGGGGGCTTTTTGTTTGGACACGCAGTATACTAGCACTGCATGCATATCGAGGAACACGTAGCACTCGCGCCATATACAAGTTTTGGTATTGGTGGACCGGCGCGGTACTTTATCTGCGCGAAGACTCCTGAGGAACTTGCGGAAGCACTCAGTTTTGCTCGTAGCGCACATACCGCTGTGCTTATACTGGGGGGCGGGTCAAATATGCTGGTCGATGACCGAGGGTTTGACGGAGTGGTGATACAGCTTGCGATTAGTGGCGTCACATACGATATAGCAGGGGCGCACACCGAGGTAGTTGTCGGTGCTGGGGAGTCGTGGGACGGTTTTGTTTCTGAGATGGTTGATAAAGAACTGTGGGGGGTTGAAAATCTTTCAGGTATTCCTGGCACCGTGGGGGGTGCGGTGGTGGGGAATATCGGAGCGTATGGCCAAGTGCAGAGCCAAACCCTGCAATGGGTAGAAGTCTATGACCGACATACCGGGGAGATAGGACGCATGAGCGCATCGCGCTGTGCGTTTGGGTATCGTGAAAGTTTGTTCAAGCAACAAGAAGACAGGTACGTCGTGCTGCACGCGGCATACCAGCTCTCACACACCGCGCAACCAGATACCACGTACGCAGATTTACAAAAACACTTTGCGGATAAAAGCACACCCAGTATTAGCTCGATACGCGAAGCGGTGCTCTCTATCCGCAAAGAAAAATTCCCCAACGTTCTCAAGGAAGGCAGTGCTGGATCGTTTTTTAAAAACCCTATAGTCACCACACAAGAGGCCGCACTCTTGCATAAAACGTATCCTGATATGCCACAATTTACTATGCCGGAAACAAATGGAGTGAAAATCCCGCTGGGGTGGCTCATTGACCACGTTCTACATCTAAAAGGTTTTGCGGTGGGCAATGCTCGCTTATTTGAAAAACAAGCGCTTGTCATTGCAGCGAAGCCTGGATGTACGGCACATGAGGTGCGTGCGCTTGCAGAAGTAGTGCGTGAAAAAATATTTGATGTGTGTGGCATCACAATCGAACATGAAGTAAAAATTATTTCATAAATAATTTTTTAATAAGATATCCACAGTTTTTTTATTTTTTTCATTGTACATGCAGTGAACATACTCGATACTTATGTGTAGAGCATCGATATGTGTTTGCTCTTGAGTCCATGGGCTCAACGTAAACAAGGTCGATCGATGCGCAACCAATTTTAGCGAGTTATCGCTACGAATAACATGGCAGCAAAGAAAAAGAAGGCAGCAAAGAAGAAGGCACGCCGCTAAAGCGTGGCTCTTCTCCGAGG
>CAYSPK010000047.1:0-546 GCA_964432905.1 uncultured Candidatus Saccharibacteria bacterium
GCGCTTTTCAGCATCTACTTTGAGCTTCTGGAGTATCATGGCCGAGACCTCCTCAGGGCGATACCACTTGTCGCCCATCTGGACCTCGATGCCGCCGTTGTCTGACTTGCGCATTTCGTACGGGACGACCGCTTTGTCCTTCTGCACCGCCGCCTCGTCAAAGGTGTGGCCGATGAAGCGCTTAATTTGGTAGACCGTGTTTTTTGGGTTGGTCACCGCCTGGCGGCGTGCGATGAGGCCCGCAAGACGCTCACCTGTTTTTGAAAGTGCCACGACGCTCGGCGTGGTGCGCGCGCCTTCTGCGTTTTCAAGAATTTGAGGCTCGCCGCCGCGCATGACCGCCATCGCGGAGTTGGTGGTGCCCAAGTCAATACCAAGAATTTTTGCCATAGTGTTGAAATTAGTGTGATTAATGTTTGTAATTAGTTGTGTGTGAAGACCGAAACTTGCGCGGGGCGGATAATTTTATCGCCGATACTATAGCCAGAACGCTCGACGGATTCTATCGTATGATCCTTCGCGCTCTCGGCGGTTTGCACTTCGCGC
>CAYSPK010000047.1:556-5683 GCA_964432905.1 uncultured Candidatus Saccharibacteria bacterium
TCGTGTTTGTGCGGGCTAAATACTTCTCCTGCCTTGCCAAACCGCTCGACGCCAAGACTTCTGAGTGACCCGAGGAGCTGCTTATAGATCATAGCAAGATCTTTGTTGTCGGATGCGTGCTTGAGCGAAAGTTCAAAAGAGTCGAGTGCTGGTAGGAGATTTTCGATAAGGTCGGCTTTGGTGCGGTCTTCGCGGTCGGCATAGAGTGTCGCCTCTTCTCGCTTGTAGTTAGCAAAATCTGCACGGGAACGTTGCCACCCATCTAAATATTCTTGCTTCTCTGCAACTGCCTTTTGTAATTTCTCGCGCAGTTTTTTGAGTTGCTGGGCGGGTGGCAGCTCCTCACCGTCTTCTGCTGCTTCGATGAAGGTTGCGTCGCCCACTTCTCCTTCTTCTCCAGCAAATTCTTTTTCAAACTCCTCTTCTGCCCTGTTCATACGTGCCATTATTTTAGTTTGTAAAATTGCTCTGTCAAGTAAAGTGACTTGATATATCAAGTCAATAGCGTATGCTGTTCGTATGAAGGTTCGGGCGCGCAATCTCCCAGAGAAAGATCGCATAGAGGTGCTTGATGTTCTCTACACTGCCGCTGGCGCCGTGCATGGGCGTGATGCGATGAAGCTTTTTTTGCGCGACCTCCTCACTGAGAGCGAGCGTATTATGCTTGGGCGGCGCATCATCATCGCCCGCAAACTAATTGGCGGTGAGTCCCACCGCTCCATTGAGGCCGAGTTAAAAGTCGGCAAGGACACTATTTGGCGCGTACAGTGTTGGCTCTATGATCAGTTACCCGGCTATGAACATGCTATAGCGGAGTTGGAAAAGGAGTTTGATAAACGACTGTTTAAACAGCAGTACGCGCAGTCGGCGCTGTTTCGATTGAAGAAAAAATATCCGCTCCACTTTCTCCTCTTCTCTACCCCCAAGCGCACCGGTACGAAGAAGACAAAATAAACTGATAGGCAAATGGGTAAACTGAAGTGACTTGATATATCAAGTCACTTCAGTTGTGTATAGTGCATGCTACTGTAAATCAAATATGTAAACCAAAGAAAAACTCCGCGGGGCGGAGTTTTTCGAGAGATTAGCCGTTTAACAAGCTTAGGATGTTGCAAACTAGCGCTTGCTCCACTGCTTGCGCTTGCGAGCTTTGACGAGGCCGGGCTTGCGGCGCTCCTTGGCACGCTGGTCGCGCTTGAGGAAACCTTCCTTTTTGAGCGTGCCGCGCAGTTCGCGGTCGTACTCAACGAGTGCACGTGAGATAGCGTGGCGGGTAGCAGTTGCCTGGCCCGCGATACCGCCGCCCGAGACGACGACCGTGACGGTAAACTGGGTCGGGAGGGTTACTTTAAGAAATGGCTCGAGTGCGGTAACGCGCAATGGCTCGGTCACAAAGTAGTCATTGATATCCTTTTTGTTAACCACAACTGCCGTGCGGGTAGAGGGGGTGAGGCGTGCGCGCGCAATAGCCGTCTTGCGGCGGCCGACTGCTTCAATGTAGCGATCTTCTTTTGTCTTGGTGGTAGTAGCCATACTATTTTTCAATCGTGAGCATTTTCATGCGCGGCTTCTGGAGCTTGTTCTTGGGGAGCATGCCCGAGACCGCCTTGCGGATAGCCTCTTCGGTACCCTTGCGCGCAGTGAGCATAGCATAGTTCTCTACTTTTTGCCCGCCTGGGTAGCCCGAGTAGCGGACATACTCTTTGTCTTGCTTTTTGTTGCCCGAGACAGCGACGCGCGAGGCGTTGATGATTTTGACACCATCCTGGGCCACCATATTTTTTGCAAATGAGGCGCTGTTCTTGCCGAGCAGCGCTTTTGCTGCCATGCTTGCTACTCGACCAAGTGTTTTGTCTGCTGCGTCAATCGTTATCATAAGCCTATACGAATTCAATTACTGCCATTGGTGATGCATCTCCCTTGCGCGGGCCCATCTTCACGATGCGCAAGTACCCGCCATTGCGACCCGAATAGTTTTCTGCGGTCTTAATGAGCTTTGCAGCGGTCGGCGCGTCACCTAGGGTTGCGATAAGAGTGCGGCGGTTTGCAAGGGTGTCGTTTTTGGCACGTGTAAGAAGCTTCTCCACCATGGGGCGGACTTCTTTCGCCTTTGCCTCGGTCGTTTTGATGCGACCTTCAAGCACGAGTGAGCGCGCGAGTGAGCGCATAAGCGCGCGTCGCTCGTTCGTCTCTCGCCCAAACTTTCTGTTTACATTACCGTGTCTCATGTTTCTTTCTTTTATATTTGAAATAGCTAGCTATTTCAGCACTATACCGAAGTTTGCGAGCGCGCGCTTGATTTCCTGGATTGCCTTTGGGCCCAGACCATCTATCTCTAAAAGATCCTCCTCCTTCTTGCGAGCGAGGCCACCCACGGTGCGGATGTTTGCCTTCTCAAGAGCGGAGACTGTGCGGCTCGAAAGATCAAGATCTTCGATACGAGTTTTCATTGCCTCAGACGACGCTTCAAGCGACGCACTGTTGGCGCTCTCTGCTGCGGGTGCGCTTTGAGGCACTTCAAGCTCCTCTTCACGGAAACCAACAACCGCTTTGAGCTGGGTGATCATCACCTCGATAGACTGCTCAAGCGCAACGCGCGGCTCGATGGTACCGTCGGTTTCGATGGTGATACGTAGACGGTTGAAGTCAGTGCGGTCGCCCACGCGCATGTTCTCTACTTCATAGTTGGCACGGCGGATTGGTGAGAATGCTGCATCAAGAGAGATCTCGCCGATCTCAACGCGGTCTTTTTTGAGTGCCTCACGAGACACATAGCCGAGACCACGCTCGACACGGAACTCTGCCTCAATCGAAGCATCTTTGTCGGTGAGTTCGCAGATGTACGCGTTTGGATTGAGCAAACGTACTTGGCCTGGGAGTGTAAGGTCTCCGCCAGAAACTTTCTTTGGGCCTTTCGCGGAAAGGGTAACTGTTTGCGCTTCGGTGGTCAAAACTTCGAAGCGAAGCTTTTTGAGGTTGAGTAAAATAGTGACCACGTCTTCGCGCACACCATCCATGGTAGAAAACTCATGCTCCACACCGTCAATTTTTACTGAGGTGATAGCTGCTCCTGGAAGCGATGAAAGGATAATGCGGCGCAGGCTGTTGCCAAGGGTGTGGCCATAGCCGGGGTAGAGCCCGTCTATTTCGTATGTGCCTGCGTACTCCTCTTCGGAGACGACGCGCGGCTTACTCGGCAATGCTATAGAATACTCCATCATAACTCAATCGTTGTATTACTAAACTTATAAATTCCACTAACTTTAGCGGCTATAGAATTGGATAATAACAGGCGCGCTGAACGGCAACTCAGTAGTTGCAACGGTCGGCTCGCTTGCTACTTTGACGCTCATACCCCCCTCCTCCAGGGTCATCCATGCGGGGGTGCTAAGTTCTGCCACCTGCTCGGTGCGGTTGGTGAAGAGTGCCGAGGTACGGCTCTCGGGGCGGATAGAGATAGTATCCCCGATAGTTACTCGGTGCGACGGGACAGTCATGCGCTTACCATTAACCATGACATGGCCGTGCGAGACGAGTTGGCGTGCAGCACGGCGGGTGCGGACAAAGCCTGCCCGGTAGACAACATTGTCGAGGCGCGCCTCGAGGCGGTTCATGAGGCTGGCAGCGCTGTTGCCGCCCTTCTCCATCGCTTCAAATACGTAGCGACTAAATTGACTTTCAGAAAGACCATAGGTAAAACGGGCCTTTTGCTTCTCGATGAGCTGTGCGCCGAAGTCGCTGCCACCGCGCTTACCACCACGCTTACGCGGGGCACGCTCCATGGCGAGCTGGAACTTTTGCGTCTGGCACTTTTCAAAAATTGCTGCGCCAAGTCGCTTACAGATTTTATATTTTGGTCCGGTTATCATAGTGGTTTTTGATGGGAAAGGTTATACGCGACGTGGTTTTGGTGGGCGTGGTCCATTGTGCGGTACGGGAGTCATGTCTTTGATAGCACCGATACCAATACCTTTGGTAATAAAGGCTCGGACGGCTGACTCACGACCTGCGCCGACACCTGCGATAACGACCGCGACCTCTTTGATGCCCATGGCAGTTGCCTTGTCGGCGAGAAGCTCCCCAACTTTTGCAGCTGCAAAAGGCGTGCCTTTTTTTGCACCTGAAAAACCAAGACTACCACTTGATGACCAAGCCACAACGTTGCCACGCTCGTCGGTTAGAGAGATTTTGGTATTGTTGTATGTTGCTTCAACATATAAACGGCCCGTATCAAGTTTGCGCTTGATGGCCTTGCTGTTGCTTGCACGTGAACCCGCGCCTGCATCATTTCCTTTTTTTACTATTCGTTTCTTACCCATAGGATATTCAGTCTATATACAACAATTTTTATGTCTTTTCAACCTTTCGACGACCAGAGCCCATGGTCTTGCGGACGTTGCCACGCACGGTGCGCGAGTTGGTCTTGGTGCGCTGGCCACGTACAGGGAGTTTGCGCGCGTGGCGGCTCCCACGGTAGGTACCAATATCCTTAAGACGCTTCACGTTATTGGCGACTTCACGCTTAAGGTCGCCTTCAAGTTTTATGGTCTCAATTATAGCGCGCAGCTTGTTTTCTTCCTCAGCAGTAAGGTCGTCGGCGCGCTTGGTAGCGTCAACACCGGCCTCAGCACAAATAGCTGTGCCACGGGATACGCCAATACCATAGAGCGCCGTGAGCGCGTATGGGAGTCGTTTATTTGGAATAGTGATACCGGCGATTCGCATAATTATATTTTTGAAAAATTAGCCTTGGCGTTGTTTGTGGCGCGGTTTCTTGCTGCAAATAACATACACACGCCCCTTACGACGAAGCAGCTTGCAGGAATTACAGCGAGGTTTGATAGATGCCTTGACGTGCATAGTGTTTAGAGTCTGCGGGTGATACGCCCTTTGCCGCCGTATGGGTCGAGTTTAATAAGTACTTTGTCGCCCACCAACACCTTGATACGGTGGAGTCGCATTTTGCCCGCGAGGTACGCCAAAACGACTTCCCCGGACTCCAGCGATACGCGAAATAGCGTATTAGGCAGAGCCTCCTCTATTGTGCCCTGTACTTCTTGTGCTTCACTCTCCATTACTGGCAAAGAGAATAATAGCAGAATGCTGCATGGCGGTCAGATAGTACCC
>CAYSPK010000048.1:0-5681 GCA_964432905.1 uncultured Candidatus Saccharibacteria bacterium
ATACCGGTTGGCTGTCGCGCGAGGCGATGCGGGCTGCCTATGGTGCGAGCGACGTGGTACTTTTTCCCTCCATTGGGTTTGATGTGTTTGGTCTGGTAAATCTCGAGGCGATGGCGGCGCACAAGCCGCTCGTGGCGACCTGTTTTGGTGGTGCGCCCGAAATTGTCGTCGATGGTGAGATGGGTTATATTGTCGACCCGCGCAACACGGTGCAATTTGCTGAGCGCGTCGCCGAACTACTCCTCGACGAGCACAAAGCTCATACTATGGGCGAGAATGGATATGAGCGATTACTCAAGCATTTTACTGCTGAACGCATGGCAGCTGCATATGCTGAGCTATATCAGAGCTAAGAAGTGGTGACTGGTCTTAGTAGAAGATTTAGTACGCTGTCCCGATGTGCTTTGGCGACAATGTAGTCGTCACTTTGGGGCCCCTCTTCAATATCTTCAATAGACCAGCCGAGCGAGCGAATAGCATTAAGTACATCTTTAGGGTCAACGCCCTGACGACTCTGTACAGTCGGATTTAATTCACAAATGATAAGGCCTTTATGCTGCATACCTTTTAGCACACTCAGCTCTGCCCCCTCAACATCGATTTTGCACAGGTCATAATAGTCGCGGCAGGGCTCTGTCGGCACTTCTTTCTTTGTGGCCACTGTCTTGAGTACATCAGCCCGGGTTGAATTAAGCCCAGAGCCTTTTTTGGTTATATAAAAAGCAATCGTGCCCTCATGGTCTGAGACAGCCGCTTCACGCACCTCGGCTCGCGCTCGATTAAGCCAAAGATTTGTACGTAGCCGTCTGAGGGAAGTATCATCGGGCTCATATGAAATCACTCTCGCTCCTGCTTTAGCGGCCAAGACTGAATAAAACCCATAGTTGGCGCCGATATCGATAAAAATACTACCAGGCTTGAGATTGTTTTTTATGCACTGCGCAGTGGCAGGCTCATTCCACCCGTGGCGCACGTTCTGTAAGTTAGTACCAACAAACCACATGCCATTTACCGGCAGTGGTACGGGAGACGCAAGAGCAGTAATACGCCCTTTTAAATTTCTTAGAAAGAAAGGCATGGCGTATGTTCAAGACAGCATCAACTATAGCACAACCACAGTATTATTTAAGAGTATATACATCAAATTGGGTAGTTATACTTTGATGAGTAAGATTGGAGAGATTTACTTTCCACGCAGCGTCGGTGTTGTCGTGTATGAGCATGGTGATCTGGAGGTCGCGCATCATGTCGGAGATGGGGGTGTTGGCATAGGCAGCATAACCCTTTGCTAGTTGCTCGAACTCATCTTGGGGCACTGCGGTTTTGGTACCAGCGTGGAAGTAGTAGTACTCACCAAAGAGTCGCTGCAAAACACTCTCATGCTCTTGCTCCATTCTTGGCAATATATCTTTTGGTGCGACCCCGAGTAGCCGGTAGTGCAAAAATACGAGTTCTTGCAGATAGCCAGGTGGTGTGAGGAAGAGCCCCGAGTATTTGCTGTGCGGCGCATCGGCGCTCGTATACTCGGCTAGGTAGTCAGAGAAATAGCATGAATATACATCTTCGCAGCTGGTAAACACCACCTGTTTGGGGCGGCTGTTGAGGTAGGTGATGACGGGTGCATAGGCATGTGCCTCGCGTGAGAACGGCGCGTGCACATCATAAAAATGTACTTGGGCGAGCGCACCATATGCGAAGAGCCCGATGATTGCAGCGGCGAACATTTCCCTGCGGACTATGCGGTAGGGAATGCGATCTATCAAAAACCCAGCATATATGGCAAGTAGCATACCCATGAGCGGCTTAGTGATGTAGGAGTGAAAGTGCCACGGCTGCTCGTAGATACCGGTCAATACCTGTTGGTTGGCGGTGAGAATGAGCGCCAAGCCAGCGAGGATAAAGAATGAGCGACCTCCGCGATACTCTTTGGGCCACCACAGCGCGGGCAGGAGTGGCAAGAGTATGAGCCACACACCAAGCTCGGGTGTGTGGAGTGGCGCTACACCCTGCTGCATCGCGACGTTTGCATAGGTTGCATACGTGCGTGCGTGGAGCATGTTGAGCACAAAAGGAATGGCGCCTATAAGCGCGACGGTGCCGACCCCTACCATATGGAGCGCGTCGCGCCATCGCTTTTGTATGAGTGCGTACGCGCATGACACAGCAAGGAACATGCCCACAAACGCCCAGGTAAAGACCGACACGTACAGTGTGAGACCAATAAGTGTGCCCAAGAGGAGCGCTTGCCGCGGCCGTGGGCGCACACCGCGATGGTAGGTATATAGCATGAGCGCGAGTATCGCGAAGAGAAAGACACCACTCACCTCAGGATTAATAGGCCGGCCCCAAAAGAGTCCATCTTCAACACCCACGCCACGCAAGAAGGGCAGGATGCTTCGGGGTGTACTCAAAAGCCCTGTTGCAAAAACCACTGCGGCGGGCGCAAGGAGCGCGCTGCCGCGCGAGCGTGTGATGAAAAAAACAAGCGCATACATACACAGCACCGCAAGGAGCGGGAAGAAAAACTTTGAGGCGACCACGACATCTGCCGCCGAGAGGTGAAACGCCATACCGCCGTAGGCGACCATGTCCTCGCCAAGCGAGGTCTGCAGGTAGGGCACGTCCTTAAACGGGGTGTAAAGGTTACGGATGAGCGGGTCGCCGTCATATACCTCGCGTACACGGGCGGTGTAGTACTCTTCGGACGCTTCGCCGTAGAGCGCTATGCCGCGGTACGAGGGCTCATGGAGGGCAAAGTAGGCCCAGGGGGCGACAACGGTGAGGCCGATAGACAGGGCAAGCACCGCGGCTAGCCAATGGTTTTTGCAAATTGTCACGATGCGCGGCAGAAAAATCATGCTAAGGTGGTATGCGAGCATACTACCCTAGAAGCGGCTTTATGAAAATCGACCTCTGTATCCCGGCGTACAACGAAGCGCCCATCATCGCCGACTCTGTCCATACTATCCGCAAGTCGCTGCCGGCGCTCCCGGGCGTCTCGTGGCACATCATGGTCGCAGACAATGCATCGACCGATGGTACGGGCGAGGTGGTGCGCAGCCTCAATCTCCCCGATGTGTCGGTACTCTTCGTCTCCACCAAGGGCAAGGGGGCTGCGATTTTAGCTGCAGCAAAAGAGTCCCAGGGTGACGTGTTTGGTTATATCGACGCAGACCTCTCTGCGAACCCTGCATGCCTGGGCGATCTGCTCAAAGCTATTTTAGCAGGTAGCGATATTGCCGTGGGTTCGCGGCTCTTGCGCGGTGCCGCGGTGCACCGTGGAGGTCTGCGCACGTTTTCATCCGAGATATACAACTGGCTGCGTCGTGTTACGTTTGGAGTGAAAGTTGAAGATATTTCTTGTGGATTAAAACTCACCAATAAAGCGGGGCGCGATCTGCTGCTGCAATGCAAAGAGTTGGGGTGGTTTTTGGATGTCGAGTGGCTCGCGCTCGCGCAAGAGCGGCGCCTGCGTATTGCCGAGGTGCCCATAGAGTGGGTAGAGCAGTACTATCCAAACCGCAAAAGTAAATTGAGCGTGCTGCGCGATGGTACGAAAGCATTTTTTGCATTCGCACGCATTTTGTATCGTCTGCGCAAAGGACTATATGGAACGGCAAGCGTATAACTTTTTAGTACAAGCAGAGCATTCGTGGTGGTACATTGCGCGACGGCGATTTATCGAGCGCATGCTCAACGGCACGCCGAAGGTTGAGGGGCCGGCGCTCGATTTTGGCGCGGGCTTTGGCGCGTGCCACCCGCTCTTGGCGCAGTACTGCAGCGCGGTGGATGCATTTGAAATGGATACGGAGGCACTGCGCGGGTGCGCCACGCGCGGCTACCGCACCGCTACGCACGACTGGCATAAGGTGGGTGACTCGTATGCGCTCGTGGGCGCGTTTGATGTTATCGAACACTTAGGCAACGACGTGCTATGGCTGCGCGATATCTATACGCACATGCAAGAGGGTGGCACCTTAGCGCTCTCGGTACCGGCGTTCCCATGGATGTGGAGCGAGCATGATGTGCTCCATAAACACTTCCGCCGCTACACCAAAAAGAGCATTACCAACGCGCTCGGGGCGGCAGGCTTCACGGTGGTACGCGCAACGTACTGGAACTTTTTTCTCTTTCCGGTGGCGCTCGTGCTGCGCCTTTTGGGTAAAGGCGGGGGCGATAATCTTTCGCCCGGCGCGCCCGTCAATTGGCTCTTGCACACTATCTTAGGGCTCGAGTCACGCCTTGTGCCCTCCCTGAGCCTCCCGTGGGGGACGGGTATTATTGTTATTGCGCAGAAGCCGGCACGCGGTATATTGCGAAGCGATCAGCGATAGTGGTTTGCAGCGGTAGCGCGGGGATACGCCACGTGTCGTTTTTTGTGTCGACGATGACGAGCGTAATACCAAGTTTTTGTAATGCTGCAGCGCTCGCGTGCGCTGGGTCTTTTTCTACTTGGGTGAGCGCATCAAAATAACCTACAGGTGCGAGATACATATTGGCATACTCATTAGTCGGTGCGTCGCTTGGGGTATTAACGGGCACATAGGTCGCGATATCTTCGTTTGCATATATTACTTGATGACCTTGGGTGTGCAGGTAGGAGAGGAGTGGTGCATAGGCTTGGGCGGCAAATGCTGCCGGCGCGTGCTTGTGATAAAAGCTCACTTGGGCGAGCGCTGCGCCGTAGAAAAGAAATGTCATAGCTACTGCGACAAGAAGATACCGTATTTTTTGTTGATGCAAAGAGTGCTCTAAAAGACCAACACTCCACAAGCCAAGCATGAGCCCAACAAGCGGTTTGGTGACATACCAATGGTAGTGGCCGGGTTGGAGATAGATGCCCGTGATAACTTGTTGATTGAGGAGTACTAAGAGCCCAAGGCCGCTGGGTACAAAAAGTGTGCGCGCCGTTCGGCTCAGATCGAGCGGCAAAAAGAGTGGCACCGCAATAAGCACGAGTACCCAGAGCCCGAGTACCGGTTGGTGGCTCGCGAGCACGCCTTGGTGGAGCGCGGCAAAGGCATAGCCCGGCGTGTGTATTGCCTGCAGATAATTAACAGCAAACGGCACACCGATAAGCGCGCCCACGCCACCCATCGCAAAGACGCGTTTGGCGAGCGCATAGTTTTTTTGCCACACGAGCCATCCCAAAAGGAGCACCAGCAGTATGCCGAGGAATGACCAGGTGTAGGGCGAGATATAAACTGAAAGGCCAAAGAGGAGTGCTATAGCGAGCACCTCCCACAAGCGCGCGGTATTTTTTTTGAGCACGCGCACAATGAGTAAGAGTGCCAGAAAAAGCACCGTGCCGCTCACCTCGGGGTTCACAGGGCGGGCCCAGTAGATACCATCTTGCCGTGCAAGAGCGGCAGCATGTTGCGCGGGTAGCTCATGAAGTCGTTGCCGAGCATCGCGAGCGTGGCGCCAAACAAGGAGGCTACGCGCGAGCGCGAAAGCTGCATGCCTATCACATAAAGGCATAGGAACGCGAGAAAAGGAAAAAGGAATTTTGCCGCTACTGCGGCTTGGGCGGCAGTGAGGAAAAACGCGATGCCAAACACGCCGACAATAATCTCGCCGAGAGGCGGGATAAGGTACGGCTCGTTTTTAAAAGGGAGATATACATTGCCGGTTGTGCCGTGGCCGTCATAGAGCTCGTGGATGCGCGCAACATAGTGCTC
>CAYSPK010000049.1:0-3915 GCA_964432905.1 uncultured Candidatus Saccharibacteria bacterium
ACACGAGAGGGTCCGCTGGTGGCAAAAATAGTATCAAGTGGTGCACTCGTGGTCAGATAATCTTCTATGGAAGTCACCACAAAGCGCAGTGTCTTGCTGTGTGCATCGCGCACCTCAATCACATCACCAAGAGATATAGCATCCATATGCTCAAACACACCAGCTTTAGTGAGCGCGTTATTCACATGTCCGGCAAATACAGCATTCCCCAGACTGCCAGGCGCACTACCGCCTTTGTACCAGCCCACTGTGGTGAACGAAGACGGGGTCGCCATACTGCCGTCAGTCTGCTGCCCCACCGCTTCAACATCAGCAGAAATACCAACCGAAGCGATGGAGATGCGCGTGGGCACAAGCGGCGTGCTCGACGTTGCGAATGAAAAAGTCTGCGCATTGAGTGCTGCCACTGGACCAAGCGCAACGAGGTTGGCACGATCGCCAAATGTGTTATGCGCGACACGCGAAAGCACGTCGGCGGCTCCATAGAGCACCACCATCATACCCACCGCACCCAAAAAAAGGCGTGCGTACCGAGGAGAACGCTTTTGTATGCCGCTAGAGAGTAGCAACAATTTTTCGGACATATGGAAGGATGGCGAGCCCGAGTCCTGAAAGCACAGCGGTGACGAGTGCGAGCATAGAAGCGGAGAGTGGCGCAAAACCGGTGTTTGGCAATGCAGATACCTGTGCGATAGTCACCGTGGGTGGAGTGTCGCTGAGCCCTTGGTTGGCGTAGGTGTACGCGCTCGTATAGTAGGGGTAGTTGTAATTGTATGCACCGTACGCTCCGTACGCATTTTCAGTAATGATACAGGTCGCTTCCTCACCGTTGGAAACAGTGCCGTTGCACCCTAATGAGTAACTGTCGTTATAGCCAGCAACAGCAGATGCTGAGACAGTATATGACCCCGCGACCGCAACTGCCGTCCCTTGTGCCGAGCCAGCAAACGTTATCGGTGCCGCCGTTTGTGGCGAAACAGTCACCGTGAAGGCGCTTGGTGAGCTCGCCATCCCATAGCCAAACGTATTTACCTGCACATAGACACGCACTACCCCAGGGGTACAAGGGTATACTCCAAATCCATAACTAGTGCCGGGCATTGAACAAAAGTAAGAAGACGCCCACGCGTGCGAAGGCACTGCAACCACAAGGAGACTAGCTGCAATAAGGCTCAAAATAAAGGATTTCATGGCGTACACATTTAGCATGACTAAAAGCCCGGGTGAATAATGCCCGAACTCTACCACTTTTTCTAAATTACGCAAGCCCTAGAGACCTTGGAGAGAGCCGAGCCCTTCTGCGGTCAAAAAGGCAGGAATAAGAAACGGGATGATGAGCAGCGGGATAACAATGACCGCCACCGTGATAATCCCCGTCCAAAGAAAGTACTTCCGCAGTTTTTCGACCGATGCATACATCGTGTCGATCTTCTTTTCCATCGCGACTAGGCGTGCTTCGAGGTTTTCTTCCATAATCCTAGTGTACCATTGACAGCACTATGGTCTAGCCCTAGTGTTGCGTATGGGAGTTCTCGGCAGTCGAGGCCTCACATTCACAAGGAGCGTGAACAATGCCGTTTGATGGACAAGATAAAGAACGTGTTTTGTTTACAGTATTCACCCCGTCGCCTTGGGATCGTATCCTCTGGATACTCCCAAACCGGCCTAAGCCGGTGATCCTGCGGTCGAATTGGTTGCGGCCAATCCAGCCAACGTCGGACCAACGTGGATTAACCCTCCAGGTACTGAACATCAGCCGAGCACTCATCGAGGAGGAGGGAGACTGGATCCAACGCGTCCAGGAAACCCGCAATGGTCGGCGCTGCGCCTTCGGCGCGCTGCGAGCCGCCTGCCGGTTGCTGGGACTACCGACACTAGACAGAGGCGCTGACGCTATGATGCAGGTGGTGGCAAAAAACCGTTTCTTTATAAACATTGAGGGCCTGAACGACAACTCGACGCATGGGCAGGTACTGTCGGCGTTCGATGAGGCGATTGGGCGCGCTCGTCGAACACTTGCAGCCTCCTGAACTCTACCAAGCCACAATGAAAAGGCGCCGTCCCCAGGACGGCGCCGCTTCTTTTTTATATCTACACAATTTTATCGCGTCGAGGATGCATTACCCATGTTTGGGATAGTGCTCGGCGAGGTACTCGCAACACCCAAAGCGCGCATACCGTCGAGAATCGTTTTTACATCTTTACGGGCCGCCTGGAGATCCTTCTGTGCTGCCTGGATGTCACTGCGGCCAGCCTTAAGCGCACTTGTGTTCGCATCCATTTTTGTTTTATCGCCATTATCGGGCGTAAGGGTGGCAGTCATGCTCACCGCGGCCTGGGCCTGGGTGGCAGCGTCCTTCAGTTTTGCTGCCATATCGGTGAGCGCAGTGAGGAGCGGGCCCACATCTTTGCCTTGGCCTTGGAGCTCTTGGAGACGGGCTTGGAGTTTTGCACCAAGGACGTTCATCATCGCAATGAGCGTCACTTCGCGGTCAGCAGCAGCAGCGATACGACTCTGCGGCAACACGAGGGCAAAGACACGGTACGAGTCCGCGATCGTTTTGATATCAGACTTCACCGTCTCAAGGTCGGTGTCTGCGTCAATCTTAGCCTTCAGCTGCACTAAAGCGGCTGTTTGCGTCTGCACATTAGTGGCGAGCGTGTTTTTAAAATCAGGCGTCACCTGCGTCATAGCCTGCACACGAGCCGTGAGGTCGTTTAGAGCCGCGATGCGACGGTCGATTTCTTTGTCAGCTCTTTCTATAGCAGTTTTCAACTTTGCCTCTTGAGCCGCGGTGAGTTTTGTTGCTTGTGTCGATACGGTGGTAGTGTCTGTGGGCGCAGCGAGAGAAACCGCAGGAGCGATGAGGAGTGCGAATGCCGAAGCGGCAATGACTTTTTTTGTGAGGTGCATATGTGGTGAAAAATCTAAAAATTAATAAGACTGTGTAACTGGCTTGTCGCTGAGACTCGTGTCGATAGTTGCGGCGTCCGTAGTGAGGCCCTGTAGCTGTGTATCGATAGCGCCCACGTCTTGTGTTAGAGCCGCGTCCGATGCATCCGTTTTCTTACTCATACCAGCTATGGGCTGTTCTTCTTGCTGTGGTGTAGAGGTTGCGGTCTCTGTGGTCTGTTGTGCAACAGGTTTTTTAATAAACTGGTCGAGATACCCGCCCCACCAAGCTGCCGCCCCTACGCCCACAAGGATAAGGATACCGATAAAGAACTTGAGAAGTGTGCTCATGAGAAGTTGTGTTTATTGTGTAATTAGCTCCCTCAGTATACCCCCGTTTTAAAGCGCTATCCACATTAGGAAACAGTTATTGACCAACAATCAATACTGAAAAGTCGCCATTCTGCAGCCGGCATGACCCAGAACCAATGACTGTAAAACGTGCGGTGTACAGCCCCTCAGGTGCTACCCCCAAATCTTTCGTCAACTCAACAACACCCTCGGGAGTACAGTGCAGCTTTGCTTCGGGGTAGTGAGCCTCGTCAAGAAAAATACTAAAATGAGTCCCCACCGCATACACAAAGCGCCTGCCACCATCGTTCGCTGTAAGTGAAAATTTGGTTTTTTCAGCAACGGCGTCGCTTTGGTGTGCGCGCGACTTTGCAAAGGAGTAGGCCATCACCCCACCAAGCAAACACAGCGCGCCGAGCGCGGTTCCAATCGCGATCACTACGGCTTCGGATTTTGTTCGTTTTCGTCGAATGCGAGACATACCGAATTGATACAAAAGCGCCCTTGCGCACCAGCGCGGGCTTGTACTTCTTGTGGCAAATCATCAAAAACATGCCCGAGGTGAGAGCCGCACCGTGCACAAAGCACTTCGGTGCGGCGCATACCATGACTCTCATCTGGCACAAGAGTCACCGCACCAGGGAGTGCTTGGTCAAATGATGGCCACCCGC
>CAYSPK010000049.1:3925-5630 GCA_964432905.1 uncultured Candidatus Saccharibacteria bacterium
AAACTTTGCGGTCGAGGGAAAGAGCACCTGCCCACACGCAGCACAACGATACATACCGTCCCGCTTCTCGTGCAGGAGCGCTCCCGAGAAAGGAGCCTCGGTGTTTTTTTGACGAAGTACCGCGTACTGCTCTGGCGTGAGTTGTGCACGCCACCCTTCTTCACTGTCTGGTATGTCACTCATTTGTGCAGTATATCATCTGTGTCTTTTGATCCTATCCATGTCGCAGAACCATCACCCTGCACAAAGAACCGCGGGCCCAAGTATTGTGGAGTACGATTATCGAACAGATCGATCACTGCTTTTATCGTCGCGGGCACTTCGCGCAATGCGTTTAGTGTGTAGTCGTCGTTTTGAGCCGAAACATCAAGGCCCACCGCATCTATCCCGAGATGCTTTGCAAGAAACAGCGCACGTGGCAAGTGAAAGCGCTGCGACGTTATTATCATCGACGTCACACCAAAAATATTTTTAGCCCGATAGACACTGCTGTACGTATCAAACCCTGCGTAATCCAAAAAGATGTCGCTTTCAGGCACCTCTTTAGCGAGCAAGTACTTGCCCACAGGGTACACCTCGTTGTACTCCAGAGTCGCGTTATCTCCACTCACTAAAATCTTTCGCACTAATCCTTTTTGATATAGCGCGAGCGCGGCGTCAGCGCGCTCTTTTAAAACCGGCGAGAGCTCGCCGGTACTCTTGGTAGATGCTCCGAGCACCAGCGCAACATCTCTTTTAGGTACGATCTGCGCTTGGGTATATACCAGAGTATTAGTAGAAAGCGCCACATACAACACCATGAGGAGCACTGCGGCGGCCGCGCCCAGCACCCCCCAAAGGGCATATTTGCACAGCAACATGAGCGTCCGCAAACTGAGTATGCGCATATATGTAGTGTAGCATCACCCTCCGCAGCTCTAGCGCCAGTCTGCCTCAGGAACAATATCTTCTTGAACACTCGTGTTTGCGGGGATAACACAGAGCACCTTGCCAGTGATCTTAAAGTCTTCACGCAAAATGATTGGCTTATATTTTGGGTCTTTTGACTCTGGGTAGAGAATGGTAACGCCGTCGCGACGTTCAAGGCGTTTAACCGTCACCATGTCACCCACAATAGCAGCAACGCGGTCGCCATTTTGGACATTGTTGGTGAATTGCACAAGGATATAGTCGCCGCTATTGATGCCTGCATCATTCATTGAGTCGCCCACCGCGCGCACAGCAACTATCTCGCCAGCATCTTCGACAATATGCTTATCAACCTCGATAAATTCATCAGCCTGCTCTTGTGCAAACACCGAGAGATCGTCGCACCCCACATTGGCAACAACGGGGACAGAAACGGTCCCCCACCCACCGTCAGCATTGCGCAGTTCGATATTGCGCCAAGCGTTCTTACGGCGCACGATGTATCCCTTTTCCTCAAGTACTTCGAGATACTGCACCACCGTGCGTACCGAACGCAGCCCAAGATTTTCGCGGAGCTCTTCGAGCGTGGGCGGCTCACCCTTAGCGGAGATGTACAGACGGATATTGTCGAGCACACGCTTTTGCTTGTAGCTGAGTAGTTGCTGCATACGCATTTTTTATACTGATATACACAAATATAGCACAAACTTTGCTGTGAAATACACACAATACACTTATTTGTGGATAACTATGCGTGTGAGCCCTACCTGCCCACACCAAACCCTTGTAAAAAATG
>CAYSPK010000050.1:0-1195 GCA_964432905.1 uncultured Candidatus Saccharibacteria bacterium
CTTGTGCTTGTGGAGCGCTTCGCGGAAGTACTCAAACGGCGGCTCATAGGACATGCCAACAAGGTCGGAGCCCACCACCTCACCATGCATCTCAACATCTGCGCCAAACAATTTTGGCGCGAGCTCTTTAGCAACGACCAAAAACTCATCTCCCACCTTCGCCTTTACATACGCCGCTTCGCTATTGACCGCAGCGGCAACATTGCCCGGCAAGGTCCAGGGCGTCGTCGTCCAAATAAGGAGCGAGGTGCCCGGCTCATCAACAAGCGGCAACTTCACAAAGACGGCGATGTCTTCAATATCTTGGTAGCCAAGCGCCACCTCATTGTTGGAAAGAGTGGTGCCGCAGCGCGGGCAAAAATGCATTGCCTTAAACCCTTCGTATATGAGCTCGCGATCGTACAAATTTTTGAATGCCCACCACACCGACTCGGTGTAGCTGGAGTCCATGGTCTTGTAGTCGTGCTCCATGTCGACCCAGCGGCCGATGCGCGGCACAATGCGGCGCCAGTCGTCGGCATAGCGCAAGACCGCCGCACGCGCAGCTTCGTTAAATTTCTGTATGCCGTAGTCCTCAATGTCACGCTTGGATTTAAACCCGAGCTCCTGCTCTATCTGGTTTTCAAGCGGCAAGCCGTGGCAATCCCAGCCCCACTGGCGCGCCACGCGGTAGCCGCGCATGGTGCGGTAGCGCGGGATAGCATCCTTCAGCGCCGACTGGAGCAAGTGGCCATAGTGCGGCAAGCCGGTGGCAAAAGGTGGCCCATCATAAAAGACATACTCGCCCTTGGGAGCCTTTTTAGTAAGTGACTTTTCAAAAATTTTTTCGCGGTTCCAAAACGCGAGCACCTCCTCCTCGCGCGCGGCAAGCGCCGACTTGGGTTTTTCGGCCTCGTGGTGGAGCTCCTCCCCGCCCTGCTTCTGGTCGTCCATATGAGACAGACTATACGCGAAATAGGCCCTCTTATCCACTTTTCATTTCCCCCACAGTTTGGTTAGATGGGCCCAGCTAGACCTTTGCTAATCCCCTAAAACTTCTCATCGGGATGACAAACGATGAAATGATCAGAAGAAACAATCTCGAGACTTCAAGAACTGTGGAACCAAGGACTGTCGACCGCCGAGATTGGCCGACGCCTCGGCGTGTCCAAAAACGCAATTGTTGGCAAGGCGCATAAACTCGACCTGACTGCGC
>CAYSPK010000050.1:1205-5295 GCA_964432905.1 uncultured Candidatus Saccharibacteria bacterium
AATTGGCAGCCGATGCCCTCCCACGGGATCCGCGCACGAATCAAGTTATGGGCTCAACCCTACCACCATTGCCAAGCAAAACGCCGCAAGACATAGCGCCAGCAGAACCGCAACAACCCGCGCAGCCTGCAGTAGCTGTCTTGGCTCCACCAGCGGCAGAACTACCAGCGGCGAGCGCGACAAACTCAGCACCACCAGCCCGAGGGAGGCGCCCAAGATTGGCCTGTCAATGGCCCATCGGAGAACCTGGCAAAAAGGACTTCCGTTTCTGTGACGACCCTTCCATCCCTGGGAAGCCGTACTGTGAGGAGCACGCCAAGTTCGCCTATGTGCGCATTCGGGACCGCAAAGAAGATGCGGCCTGAGAACTACCCAGCGTTAGCACCACCCTTGGTGCTGGCGCTGGTTTTTTATTTGTATAAAAAGAACGATTCCCGCCACGGGGGACGGGAATCGGAGTGCTAGTCGGCAGCAAGGTGTGTCTCCTGCTGCGCGAGCTCTTCGGGTTTATACTTCTCACGCCAGTGTGCAGCCAGAGCTGGTAGATGCTCTAAATCAATCAGGAGCACCTCCGTGCCGGCACAAAGCCGCAGTCGAACAACGCGACCATGACTTGTTCGCTCAAGCACCCTGCGCCCATCCCACCTCTTGTAGCACCATCCCTCCTCGAACGGAATACCGTTCTCGATGAGATCTTCAAGCAAGAGCGCGAGCTCGTATAGCTCTTCCGGCAAGAAAGGAAGCTTCGTGCCTTGCCGCGCAACCAAAACCCAGCGGGTGCCGCCGATGTCTTTTTCAGAGTGATGATACCCCACCACTACTGTGTATGTCATGGATTTTATCTCCACTTCCACTCCCGCCCTTACTTAACTACTACGGGAGACTCCCGTCAATAAAATTGTGTATGATAAGTGTATGGAAACTAAAGCTATTGACCACGCCATGGTCACCACCGCGTTTGAACTTGACCAGTATCGTATAGTTAAAAACTTGGGTGTTTCGCGCGGTATCATCGTGCGTTCGCGCTCTATCGTCGGCAATATTGGCGCGAGCTTCCAAACACTGTTTGGCGGCGATATAACCCTGTACTCACAGCTCTGCGAGGAGGCACGCGAGCACGCTTACCAGCGCATGCTCAGCCACGCCGCAGATGTTGGTGCAAATGCAGTCATCGGCTTTCGTTATGATGCGACTGAGATTGGTGCGGGCGTGACCGAGGTCTTAGCTTATGGAACGGCGGTCGTCGTCGAGCCAAAATAATTTACATCTCCTCGGGTGCGGGGATACCCAAAAGGTTGAGACCGCGCTCCATCGTACGAGCAAATGCCTGCGTCAAAAGAATGCCGCGCGCTTCATCTTCGCTACCTATGACGCGGCTGTTGGCATACCAAGAGTTAAAAAGTGAGGCGAGCTCGGTGAGAAAGGTCGTTACATAATGCGGCTCGAGCTCGCGCGCAGCGCGGGCGACCACTTCGGGGAAATGGATAAGGGTGTGCTCGAGGCCACTAGGCCAAGCTTCACCCTTCGCTAGCGGTGTATTCGCTTCCGCCGCATGCATATCCGCTTTGCGCAACAGCGAGCGGGCGCGCGTGAGCGCATATTGGAGATATGGGCCCGAGTCGCCTTCGAGCGAGAGCGACTTCTCTGGGTCAAAGACGATATCCTTACCGCTCCCCTGCTTGAGCACGGCGAATTTAATTGCACCAACCGCCACCTGCTCGGCAGTTTTGTTTGCATCCTTCAACTCGCGCCCTTGCATCTTCTCCTTCGACGCTTCGGTTAAATCATTGAGCAATGACTCACCGGTAATGACATTCCCTTTGCGCGACGACATCTTCCCCGACGCAAAGCGCATCATGCCGTGCGAGACGTGTCTAAACTGACCTGCCCAGTCTGGGTGCATGAGTTCGAGCGCCTTAAACACTACTTTGAAATAATCATCCTGTTCTTTTGCGGTCGTGGTAATTGAAATATCAAATGGCGCGTACTCCTTCTTAAGTTCGGTGAGACCAAGATCCTTGGTCTCGTAGGTTGGGAGCCCGAGGCGGTTTATAAAGACACGTGTATGCAGCCCATACTCCTCCGCATGAAAAACTATGGCACCCTCACTCTCGACAAACACCTCTGGGTGTGAGTGCACCATCGCGAGCCCGCGCGCGCCGGTCTCGCTTTCAAAAAAGTAATGGTCAAAGTGCGTACCGAGCATGGCATACAACTCCTCAAAATGCTCGAGAGTTATCGAACGCCCATACTGGTACAAATCCCATACCTTTTGCTCAGAGACGTTTTCGTACTGTTGGTAGATGAGCTTATTGAGCGAGTCTATCGCCTCTTTTTCTTTCGGGTCTTCTTCATAGCGGCGCGAGCCCTCAACATACGCATTTGAAATCTCTTCGATAGTTGGCTGCAATTGTCCTCGCTCGAGGAGCACATGCATCGCTTTAGCAACATGTGGCCCTACATCACCTTGGTAGTTAACGCGGATAACTTTTGCCCCCGCCTGCTCGAGCAAACGACAAATAGACTCGCCGAGCGTGTTGCTCATAAGGTGGCCAATATGAAATTCTTTGAATGGGTTTGGTTGCGTATACTCAACCATTACCGTCTTTCCTGCATACAAATCATTTGTGGCCCACGAGTCGCTTGTGGCAGCGGTGGCTACTTCCTTTGTGACTGCCTCTTTTGAAAGATAAAAATTAATGAACCCTGGACCAGCTATCTCGACACGATCTATTGCTTGCGAAAAAACTTTTTTCCGAAAAGGTCCTCGGGCCGCCTCAGCTCCTTCGTCGCTGTAGGCTTCCAGACCATTTTCTTCAAAAAGTTTTTTCTTCAGTTCCCCCGCAAACTCTTTTGGATTCTTGCCAACTTTTTTGCTCGCCACGAGTGCGGCGTTGGTCGCGTAGTCACCATTTTGCAGATCGCCGGGACGCTCCACAACAAAATCCACCTCAGAGACACCGAGCTCTGCGAGCCCCGCTTTAACTGCTTGAAAAATCGTTTCCTGCATAGTGCTACCCTAAGCTACTAGAGCTTTATTGTCGAGAGCTGCGGCGCGCCTTCAACTACCGTGAACGCGATGCGGCCGATGAGCGCGCCGCGGCCGGTCTCGATGTCACAGCGCCAGTCGCCGGGTGTGAGCCCTTGCTCCATGCTCCACCCGCGGTAGCCCTCCGCTCTGCCGCCGCTGATGGGAAACGAGGCGAGCGACTGGGTCTCCCACTTGTTGGTCTGTGTATTGTATTTCTCCCAGCGATGCACAATAGGCGTCGTGAGTCTTCCCGGCGCAAAGACCGCGCTGTAGCAGTACGCACTGTCACCAAGCGAAATGGTATACGTCGCCGCCGTGTCGCGCCAAAAGACCCACCACGCTGGCGGCTCGTAGGTGGCGGTGTAAAGATGGCCCGCTTCGTCGGCAGCAGCCATAGGCGCAAAGGAATGGTAGACGCCCACCGACTTCAGCGACAGCGGCACCGGCGGCACAATGTTGAGAAAATAGAGACCGCTGTAGAGTCCAAAGATGACACCAATGAGGATAGAAACTTCATACGTTTTGTGCGGCTCCTTTTTGCGAAAGACAAACACATGAAGCGCCCACAGAAGGAGCGCCACCACTCCAAGACTCACCGCACCGCTCAGCAAAAACACCCACGCACCGATGCGATGCACCACAAAGGTCGGCACCGAAATGATGCAGTAGGTAAACAGGAGGTAGTAGTAGATAGCGAGATTAAAGCGCAACTGGTCGTAGCGCGTCTTGAGAAACTCGTTACCGAGCGCGAACGCCCCGAGGATGAAGAGGAAGAGGAGGCTGCCGCCGAGTGTCCCGCTCTTGCCATAGAGGATGAGCATATTCCCCGCCAGACCACCGAAGCAAAATTGCAGGATGAATATGAGGAGGAGTGGGCGCGCCGCCCCCGGACGGCGCGCCGCGCGCACGTTGATAAGCACGATGAGAAACGCGCACAGACTGAGGTAGAAGATAAGGAGGATATTGTCGAGCACGTTGTCGGGGCTCTTTGCTAAAAAGAGGTCGACAACAAAGCCGCCGATGAGCGACACGTAGTTAAATGTTCGCTCCCAGCGCAGC